>JAAOZY010000104.1 GCA_012274205.1 Betaproteobacteria bacterium | reverse complement strand
GGGCAGAAAGGCGCCACGACACCTGTCGTTGACCCTTTAAGCGTTGCATAGGAGGCATCGCCTTCGACGCCGAAAACGAGTGCCCCACTCTGCCAATTATAGCCGACGGTGCCACCGATGATTCCGCCACTGACCTTGAAGTTGTCGGAGAAGTCGGGAAAGCCAGCGGTCGAATGATGCGAGGTGCCCCAGCCGCCGCCGCCAGCGACGCCGACGTAGAACCCGGTCCAGTTATATGGCGTTGCCACGAGGGGCATCGTCGCCTTTGCCGGGATACGCGCCGGCATATCAGCGGCTTGGGCCACAGCAGTCGCTACAAAGGTCGCGATGACGGCGTTCACTATTGTTTTCATGGCTGTGCCCCTTCGCCAAACATTGTTCCAATAATACCGTCCCCTCGCCCCCTCGGCAAGCAAGCAGAAAACAGCGAATCAGGGGCTTCCCTATGTTGCGAAATCCACCGCAGCAGGCCATATACGCAGCGCGAACCATCCCTCCCAGGAGAACCCATTGAGCTTCCTAAGTCCCGATCTGCATGAACGTCAGAAGAATGCCGCCGCCGTCAAGAAAGCGATGCTGGAAAAGTTTCGCGCCAAAGCTCAGGATCCAGCTCTCGAGCAGGCTCGCCTCAAGCGCATTGCCATAGCCGAAGCCCGCAATGGCCGCATGGCCGAGCGCGAAGCCGCCCGGAAGGCGCGCGAAGCCGAACTCGCAGCCGAAGCCGCCCGCCAAGCCGAGCTCGCCGCCAAGGCGCAGCACGAGAAGGAAGAGCTGGAAGCGCTGATCGCCGCCGAGGAGGCAGCCAAGGCCGAAGCGCTGGCGGCCGAGCAGAAAGCCGCCCGCGACGCCCGCTACGCCGCCCGCAAGGCGGCCAAGAAGGTCCGCCGGCGCGGCTACTAACGCTTCGATTGGCGAGGGGCGCTATTTATCGCACAGCTTGTCGAGACCCTCGATCACCACGCCGATCTCCTTGCCTTCCTTGGACTCGGGTGCCAGCGCCGCCATGCCGTCCATCAGCTTGCCATAGTCGGGGCCGAGCGCGGCCATCAGCGTCTCGGCCTGCTTCTCCAGCGCCTCGGTTTTCTTAGTGTCCTTCTTCTGCTCGGCCTCATCCATCTGCTCGCTCAGCTTGGCGAGGTCGCAGTAGGTTTTGGTCTTCGCCTTGTCGGAGCTGATCGCTTGCACGACGCGCTGGGCCTCCGCCTTGGTCGGCTTGGCGGCCGGCTTTGGCGCCTGCGCATAGGCCGGGACGGCGGCGATGACAGCAATGGCGACGAGCAATTTCAGCTTCATGGAACACTCCTCTGACGTGTTAGGGGATGAATCGGCGCGCTCGTGAAATCAGATAGCACGCCCGGCGAGGGCGTGCAGCGATCACACAAATTCGTGAGTTGTGTGCTCGGCCCTATTTTTACGTGCCGATTATGTCCTTACTGCGCCTGCGCTGTCGCCATACCGGCCCGCGGCGACAATTCCATGCCACGGGCGCTGGCGCCTATGCCACAGCTCATCTAACCTTCAGCGCAATCAAGGCTTGCGAACAGGCCGCGCGCGTTCAGGGGAGGAATACACGTGCTTCAGATGGGACGCTTTGTTGCACACGCGTTGCGGGCGGCTACGATGCTGCTGGCGCTACTGCTCGCCGGACACGCGCACGCCGCCTGGCCCGAGCGCAACATCACTCTTATCGTGCCGTTTCCAGCCGGCGGGCCGAACGATCTGCTCGGTCGCCTGCTGGCGGCGGAGCTGGCGCCGAAACTGGGGCAGAACGTCATCGTCGAGAACCGCGTCGGCGCGGTCGGCAACATCGGCATCGCCGCGGGAGCGCGCGCCGCGCCCGACGGCTATACGCTGCTGGTGGTCACCGGCGTGGTGCTGATCAATCCGAGCGTCAGCAAGGTTGCCTACGACCCACTCAAGGACTTCGCGCCGATTGCCTATCTCGGCGCTGCGCCCAACGCCATCATCACGCGGCCGGCCTCCGGCATCACCAGTGTCGCCGATTTGATCGCCAAGGCGAAAGCAAACCCGGGCAAGCTCACTTATGCCTCGCCCGGCCTCGGCAGCGTTTCGCAGCTCGCAGTCGAGTTGCTGAAGCTGCGCGCCGGCATCGACATGACGCATGTGCCGTTCAACGGCGCGGCGCCCTCGCTGCAGGCCGCGCTCGCCGGCACCACCGACATCGCCTCGGTCAGCATCGCCGGGCTGATCTCGCATATTCGCTCGGGCACGCTGAAGGCCTTGGCGCAGACCGGCGCCGAGCACTGGGTCGACATGCCCGACGTGCCGACCATGCAGGAAGCCGGCATTCCCAACGCGGTGGTGGAGACTTCGCAGATGTTCCTGGCGCCGACCGGCACGCCGGCGCCGGTGATTGCGCGGCTCGCCGAGGAAACCCGCCTGATCCTGCAAAAGCCAGACATCCAGGCGAAAATGCGCAATGCCGGCTTCGCCGTGAAATTCGAAGGGCCGGATGCGCTGCACGCGCGCATGGTGCGGGAAGTGCCGATCTGGAAAGAGATCGTCGAGCGCGCCGGGCTAGCTAAAAAGTAGCGGGCCGTTCACACGCGCGCCGCTTCCGCCAGCGCGCCGAACACCGCGAACACCAGCGGCTTGCGTTCGAGATTATAGATCTCGACGTCACGGGCGGCCCGGTTGACCTTGTCCCAGGCTTGCGCGACGCGGGCCATGCGCGGCAGGTCGCGCGCATCGGCTTGCAGCCGCGCCGACAGCCAGCCATTGACCATGTCCATGAAGGCCGCGAGCGTCTGCGGCTCGCTGCCGCCGAGCGCATCGCCGAGCGCATGCAGCGCGCGCGGATCGGGCTGCGGCAACTGCGCCAAAAGTTCGAGCACGCGTTGACGCAGCGCCAGCGCCGGACCGTCGAGCAAGGCCAGCGCGCGCGCCACGCTGCCGCCGGCGGCAACGGACGCTTGCTGAACCTCCGCCTCGTCGGCGCCGCGGCCGGTCGATGCCGCAATCGCGCGCGCCACATCGGCGGCGTCGAGCGGGCGCAGCAGCAGGCGCCGGCAGCGCGAGCGGATGGTCGGCAACTCGCGCCCCGGCGCGTGGCTGATCAAAAGCAACAGCGTGCGTTGCGGCGGCTCCTCGAGCACCTTGAGCAGTGCATTGGCGCCTTCGCGTTGCAGATCGTCGACCGCGTCGACAATGGCGATACGCCAGCCGCCCTCGCCCGCGGTCGAGCCGAAGAACGATACCGTGCGGCGCACGTCGTCGACGCGGATCACGGTGTAGAGCTTGCCGGTCTGCTCGTTGGTAACGCGCTCGAGTACCAGAAGATCGCCCTGCGCCTGAAGGGCGATGCGGCGGGCCACCGGATGATCGCTTTCGACGGCGAGCGAGCTTGCCTGCTGGACCGCCGGCGCGGCCGGATCGGGATGCGCGAGCACGAAACGCGCGAGCCGATAGGCC
>JAAOZY010000103.1 GCA_012274205.1 Betaproteobacteria bacterium | reverse complement strand
TCTCAAGCGAATACTGAAGCTTGATCGACTCAGGTTGCGAGGTTTGAGTGGCGCCAAAGATGAGTTCTTGATGGCAGCCACCGTGCAAAATCTACGACGAATGGCGAAGTGGCTCGCACCAGTTACACAAAACGACGATTTAGTACCTGCATAAGAGCAGTCAGAGCGATCAGACCCAGAAAAAACCGCCTGAACACCAATAAAAATTCGCACCTGCTCTATAGCCGCATTGAAAAGCTCGTTTTAAACATCGCGTTTTTCAACAGAATAGGCCGACAACGGTCGCTCATGCTTTTGAAGTCGCAGGTCTGCTTATGCCGAGAACCTGCCACTAATGAAATCTTAGCCAGTGAACAGCTTAGGGTCGACTGGGTGAATTCGCGCTTCCAAGAATCCGGCGCTCGCCGGAATTTCAGCAGCCCGCTAGCCCTTCTTCGGCGACCAGCCATACGCCTTGGCGCAGGCGCCGCCCATCAGCATCATCCGCTCGCTGTCGCTCAGGCGGTCGGTCTGGCGGAAGGCGTCGACGGCCTGTTCGTAGTTGACGACGGCGAAGGCGCGGGTCCAGTCGGTGCCCCACAGGCAGCGGTCGAAACCCCAGGCGTCGAACACGCGGGCGAGCGGGTCCCAGATGTCCGGGAAGGGATACGGCTCCCGCGACAGCGTGCAGGCGCCGCTGACCTTGATCACCGCGTTCGGGCGCTTGGCGAGTTCCAGCACCTTCGGCAGATCGGCCCAGGGCTGCGGCGGGGCGGGCGGCGTGCGCGGCTGCATGATGGCCAGATGGTCGACGATGAATCGCGTGTCGGGGTGGCGGTCGATCAGCGCCGTGCCCGCGTCCAGGTTGCCCCAGCACAGCAGGTTGACCGGAAAGTCGTGCCGAACGGCTGCGCGCAGTATCCTGGCCAGACCCGGGTCGTTCGGGTCGCATCCCCACTCCTTCGTCATCATGATGCGGATACCGACCGTCCCCGGTGTCTTCTTCCAGTCGGCGATGACCTCGGCCACCACCGGATCATCCGGGTCGACCGGCTTGACCAGGGCGAACCGGCCGGGATGAGCCCGTTGCACTTCCACCGCATAGCTGGCGTCGTACCGGTACATGGAAAAAGCCGAGATGAAAATCGCGCCGTCGACGCCGACCTTGTCCATCGCCGCAACCATCTCGTCACCGGTGACGTGATCGGGCCAATTCGGCACACTGTGCCAGGGTCGTTTCGGCGTGTTCGCCTCATAGGCGTGGACCTGGGAATCGATGATCGTCATCGGGGAAGCTCTTCTGTATTGGGCGGTTTCGTGGTATTGAAAATGCTCCGCTTCCCGTCCGGGAGGCGGAGCGCAGCTCACTTGTGTTTGAATTTCGGCTTGCGCTTCTCGACGAAAGCGCCCATGCCTTCCTTCTGGTCCTCGGTGGCGAACAGCGAATGGAATACGCGCCGCTCGAACAGCACGCCTTCGTTGAGCGTGCTCTCGTAGGCGCGGTTGACCGACTCCTTCGCCGCCATCACCACCGGCAGCGAGTACTCGCAGATCTGCGCGGCGGCCGCCAGCGCTTCGTCCACCAGCTTGTCCGCCGCCACCACGCGCGACACCAGCCCGGCGCGCTCGGCTTCGGCCGCGTCCATCATGCGCGCGGTCAGCACCATGTCCATCGCCTTGGCCTTGGACACGGCGCGCGGCAAGCGCTGCGTGCCGCCCGCGCCGGGGATGATGCCGAGCTTGATCTCGGGCTGGCCGAATTTCGCCGTTTCGGCGGCGATGATGAAATCGCACATCATCGCGAGCTCGCAGCCGCCGCCAAGCGCAAACCCCGCGACCGCCGCGATCACCGGCTTTCTCACCGTGCGGATGCGCTCCCAGTTGCGCGTGATGTACTCGCTCTTGTACACATCCATGTAGCTCCAGTCCTTCATCGCGCCGATATCGGCGCCGGCGGCGAAGGCGCGCTCGCTGCCGGTGAGGACGATGCAGCCGATGTTTTCATCGGCATCGAACTGCGCCAGCACGCCGCCGAGCTCGTCCATCAGCGCGTCGTTGAGCGCATTGAGCGCCTTGGGCCGGTTCAGCGTGATCAGGCCGACGCGGCCGCGGGTTTCAACCAGGATGTTTTGGTATGACATGTCGGAGCCTCGTGATGACGATGGAAAATTATCGGCGGCGGCGCGCTGCCGCTACTTCAATGCCTGCACCATGCCGCGCGCCGCGGACGCAAGCAGCATCAGGTCCATGCCCGCGATCGGCAGGGTGTAGCCCTTGCGCAGATAGGGCTTCATGCCCGCGGCGGTGGCGGCGAATATCGCCAGCTTCATGCCCGCCGCGGCGCAGGCCGCGCGCACGGTCTCGATCGCCTGCTCCACTGCGGGAGCGTTGACCTGCCCCAGCCTGCCCATGCTGCCCGACAGGTCGTAGGGTCCGATCATCAGGGCATCCACGCCGGGCACGCGCGCGATGGCTTCGATATCCTTCACCGCGTCGATATGCTCGACCTGGAGCATGACGATGACATTGTCGTTGGCGCCGGCGACATACTCGGCGAAATCCAGGCCGTAGCCCTGCGCGCGCACGATGCCCACGCCGCGGCTGCCGCGCGGCGGATACCTGCAGTAGCGCACGATGCGCTCCGCCTCGGCCGCGCTGTTCACCTGCGGCACCACCACGCCGGCCGCGCCTATGTCCAGCGCCTTCTTGATGACGGCCTCTTCGCCCGACTGCACCCTGACCAGGCAGGGGCAGCGCGCCGCCTGCAGCAGGCCCTGCGCCGCGAGCGCGTCGAGCGGCGCGTGTTCGGTGTCGATCAGCAGCCAGTCGAAGCCGGCGCGCGAGAACATCTCCGCCACCTCCGCGCTCGGCAGGGCGATGATGGAGCCGAGCAGGGTCTCGCCCGCGCGCAGGCGCGCGGCGAAGCCGGCGTTGATTGCGGCGATGGAAGGATGACTCATACGCTGTCGCCGGCCTGAACCCGACTGCGCCTCAGCCGGCG
>JAAOZY010000102.1 GCA_012274205.1 Betaproteobacteria bacterium | reverse complement strand
GCCCCGATGCCGGCACCTATGAGCTGGACGCCAGAAACGTAACGGTGTTGAGCGATGACGAACTCGCGCAGGTGCGGCGCGAGAAGATCGGATTCGTGTTCCAGTTCTTCCATCTGGTGCCGCGCATGACTGCGGCACAGAACATCGAGCTTCCCATGGTTCTGGCGGGGATAGACCCGGCCGAGCGCAAGCCGAGGCTGGCGCGCCTGCTCGCCGAGTATGGGCTGGAGGAACGCTCCGGCCACCGTCCGGACCAGCTCTCGGGCGGGCAGTGCCAGCGCGTAGCGATTGCCCGCGCCATGTCGATGGGGCCGGGGGTGATACTTGCTGACGAACCCACCGGCAATCTCGACCGGCATACCGGCCAGGAAGTGCTGAACGTGCTCGAGCGCGTGCATCAAAACGGCGGGACCCTGGTCATCGTGACCCACGATCCGGAGATCGGCGCGCGCTCGCATCGGCGCCTGCGCATGCTCGACGGCGCCATCGTCTCCGACGAAAAAGGCTGATCATGCGGCTCGCCGATCTGCTCGATTTCGCCTGGCAGGTTTTGCGCGGCTCGGTCGCGCGCACCCTGCTGATCCTGCTCGCAATGGGCATCGGCGTGGCGGCGGTGGCGATGGTGACCGCGCTCGGAGAAGGGGCGCGCGTGTACGTGGCGAATCAGTTCGGCTCGCTCGGCTCCAACCTGGTGTTCGTATTGCCCGGCCGCAGCGAGACCTCCGGCGCCATGCCCGGGGTCCTGATCGGCAAGACGCCGCGCGAATTGACCCTGGAGGACGCGCTTGCGCTCAATCGCAGCCACGCCATCCGGCGCTTTGCACCGCTGATCGTCGGCGCCGGCGACGTGCAGGCGGGTGGGCGCACGCGCGAGACGCCGGTGCTCGGGTCCACGTCGGAGCTGATGGACATCCGCCACATGGAAATGGCGCAGGGCAATTTCCTGCCGCAAGGCGATCCGCGCCACAGCCAGCCGGTGTGCATCATCGGCGCCAAGGTGGCGAACGAATTGTTCGGATCGCATCCGGCGGTGGGGGAATGGGTGCGCGTGGGCGATCGCCGCTTTCGCGTGATCGGGATACTTTCGACACAGGGCCAGTCGCTGGGCTTCAACACCGACGAAATCGTGATCGTGCCGATCGCAGCGGCGCAGGCACTGTTCAATACCGAGGCCTTGTTTCGCATCCTGGTCGAGGCCAAGAGCCGCGATCAGATCCCGGCTGCGAAGGCCGACGTGGAGGAGATCATCCGCTTGCGCCACGAAGGCGAGCGCGACGTTACCGTGATCACCCAGGACGCCGTGCTGGCCACGTTCGACCGCATCCTGACCGCGCTGACCCTGACGGTCGGCAGCATCGCCGCCATCAGCCTGGGGGTGGCAGGCATCCTGATCATGAACGTGATGCTGATCGCGGTGACGCAGCGGCGGCGAGAGATCGGTCTGCTGAAGGCGCTGGGCGCCACCGGGCGCCAGATCCGGCTGGTGTTTTTCACCGAAGCGATGCTGCTCGCCGTGGGCGGCGCAGCGGCCGGAATGCTCGTGGGCGAACTGGGCCGCAGCCTCGCCGTGCAGATGTACCCGTCGATTCCGTTTCAGGCGCCGTGGTGGGCATTGGTGGCCGCGCCGGCGACGGCGATCGTCACGGCAGTGTTGTTTACGCTTGCGCCGGCGCGGCGCGCAGCCAGGCTCGATCCGGTGCAGGCGCTGTCGCGCCGCTAAGCGTCCCAGCATGCGCTACGCCGACTTCGTCAGCTTCACCTACACCTCGTTGCGCGCGCAACGGCTGCGCACCGCGCTCACGGCGCTTGGCATCGCGGTGGGCATCGCCGCGGTGATCCTGCTCACCTCCATCGGCGAGGGTCTGCATCGCTTCATCGTCGACGAATTCACCCAGTTCGGCACCAACATCATCGCCGTCAGTCCCGGCCGCATCCAGACCCACGGCGCGCCGCTGGGCGCGGTCAACACCGTGCGCCCGCTGACCATCGACGACGCGCTGGCGCTGCGCCGCGCGCCCTATGTACAGGTCGCAGTGCCGGTCATCCAGGGGAACGCTGAGATCACCCACGACGGCAGGAGCCGCCGCGTCACGCTCTACGGCGTCGGCGCCGAATTCGCGACTGCGTTTCGCATGCGTGTCGCAATCGGCCAATTCCTTCCGGGCGACGACCCGCGCACACCGCGCGCATTTGCCGTGCTCGGGTCCAGGGCAGCGATCGAACTTTTCGGTGATGCCAATCCGCTTGGCGACCGCATCCGCGTCGGCGGCGAACGCTACCGCGTCGTCGGCGTGATGCAATCGAAAGGCCAGGTGCTCGGCTTCGATCTGGACGACACGGTGTTCATTCCGGTCGGGCGTGCGCTGGAAATGTTCAACCGCGAAAGCCTGATGGAAATAGACGTCACCTATGAACCGACGGCGCCACTGGCGGAAGTGGAGGCGGGCATCAAGCACGTACTCGATGCGCGCCATGGCTCCGAGGATTACACCGTCACCCCGCAGCAGAAAATGCTCGAAGTATTCGGCACCGTGCTCGACGCGGTCACTTTCGCCGTCGCCGCCATCGGCGGCATCTCTCTGCTGGTCGGCGGTGTGGGCATACTCACCATACTCACCATTGCGGTGGCGGAGCGCACCTCCGAGATCGGATTATTGCGCGCCGTGGGCGCGACGCGGCGCGGTATCCTGCTGCTGTTTCTGGGCGAGGCGGCGCTGCTGGCGGTGCTGGGCGGCACTGCCGGGCTGTTGCTCGGTTGGAGCGCCGCGCTGGCGCTGCACCTGGTGCTGCCGGCGCTGCCGGTGCACACGCCCTGGAGCTATGCGCTGCTGGCGGAGCTGGTCGCGCTGGCCGTAGGCCTGGCCGCGGGCGTACTGCCGGCAAGGCGGGCGGCGCTTCTGGATCCGCTGGAGGCGCTGCGCAGCGAATAGGCGTCAGCGCTGTCGGGCACAATGATCCGCGAATGCGCGCTTTCAAGCCGCGGCAACCGACCCGAATCCCGCATTTGACTCCGCGAACCATGGATCAGGGACGGATT
>JAAOZY010000101.1 GCA_012274205.1 Betaproteobacteria bacterium | reverse complement strand
CAGCTGCCATTCGACCAGGTCGAGCCCGGTGATCATTTCGGTCACCGGATGCTCCACCTGCAGGCGGGCGTTCAACTCCATGAAATAGAAAGTGCCGGCGGCCTTGCCCATGATGTCCTTGGCGGCGCTCTTACTGCCCATGGCGCGGATCGCCGCGGGCGGCGGCCCGATGAACACCAGGCCGGCCTTGGCGCAGGCCTCGGCGAAATCCGCGTTCTCCGACAGGAAGCCGTAGCCCGGATGGATCGCCTCGGCGCCCGCGCGCGCCGCGGCTTCGAGGATCTTGTCAGCGCGCAGGTAGCTGTCCTTGGCGGCCGCGGGCCCGATGCAATAGGCCTCGTCGGCGAGGGCGACATGGCGCGCGCCGG
Source organism: Betaproteobacteria bacterium (assembly GCA_012274205.1). Lineage (GTDB taxonomy): Bacteria > Pseudomonadota > Gammaproteobacteria > Burkholderiales > SG8-39 > 2-12-FULL-64-23. Next base: position 5,427 of record JAAOZY010000101.1, on the reverse strand, counting down.
CGTCGGCCTCCGAATAGACCGCGACGCATTGCACGCCGAGGCGGCGCGCGGTACGCATGACGCGACAGGCGATTTCGCCGCGGTTGGCTATGAGCATTTTCTTGAACATGGTTTCTTAGAGTTCGTTTCAAAATGAGGGGATACGCCCCGAAGGTCTCGATCCCGCTTGACGGGAAAGTCCCCTTGGGGGACCTCCCCTCATACTCCCCTATATTGGGCGTTGCAAAATTTCATTTTGCAACGGGTGTTTATTTCGCCTGGCTCCAGGAAGGTTTGCGTTTTTCGAGGAAGGAGCGCACGCCCTCCTTGCCATCGTCCGAGGCGCGCGCGGCGGCAATGCGCGCAGCGGTATCGGCAATCATGGCGGCATCGATCGCGCCGTGCGCCACGCGGCGTATCAGTTCCTTGCTCGCCGCGATCGCCGCCGGGCTCGCCGCGAGGAAATGGCCGAGCAGGGCGTCGACGCCGGCGTCGAGCTGCGCCATCGGCGCCACGCCGTGAACCAGGCCGATGCGCAGCGCTTCGGCGGCAGTAAAGCGTTCGGCAGTGAGGAAGTAGCGTCGCGCGTTGCGCTCGCCCATGGCGGCGACGACGTAGGGGCTGATGGTGGCCGCGGTCAGCCCGAGCTTCACTTCCGACAGGCAGAATTCGGCTTCCTCGGCGGCGAGCGCGACGTCGCAGACGGCAACCAGGCCCATGCCGCCGGCGAAGGCCGGGCCGTGCACGCGCGCGAGCGTGGGCTTACGCGTCAGGTAAATCGTGTTCAGCATCCCGGCCAGGCCCACCGCGTCGGCGCGGTTTTCCTCCGGGCCGTAGCCGGACATTTTCTTCATCCAGTTGAGGTCGGCGCCGGCGCAGAACGCCGCTCCGTTGCCGGCAAGCACCAGCGCGCGCACGCTCTCGTCGGCGTCGGCCGCGCGGAACGCCTGCGTGAGCTCGGCGATCATGGTTTCGTTGAAGGCATTGCGCACTTCCGGCCGGTTCATCCGGATGGTGGCGACGCCCGCTGCGACGGCAACCTGCAGGGTTTCGTAGTCCATATGCGTTCCTTTGCTCAGGCGGCGAAGCGCTTCGCGACTTCTTCCAGCATGACTTCGGTGGCGCCGCCGCCGATGGCGAGCACGCGCGCATCGCGCGTCAGGCGCTCGATCGCGCTGTCGCGCATGTAGCCCGCGCCGCCATGGAACTGCTGGCAGGCATACATCACTTCATTGACGAGCTCGCCGGTGAGCGCCTTGAGCATCGACACTTCGCGCACGCAATCGCGCTTCTGCGCCGCGAGCCAGGCGCAATGATAGAGAAACTGGCGCGCCGCCTGGTTCTTCGCTTCGAGCATGGCCAGGCGCTGGCGGATCGCCTGCTTGTCGAACAGCACCCCGCCGAAGGCCTTGCGCTGCAGCACGTAGTCCAGCGTCAGGCGCAGCGCCCGGCTCGCATGCCCCACCGCCATCGCCGACAGCGCGATGCGCTCGGTCTGGAAGTTCTGCATCAGCGCGTAGAAACCGCGGTTTTCCTCGCCGAGCAGGTTTTGCGCCGGTATGCGGCAGTCCTCGAACACCAGCTCCGCGGTATCCGAGCACAGCCAGCCGGTCTTGTCGAGCGCGCGGCCGATGCGAAAGCCGGGCGTGCCCTTTTCGACGATGAACATCGACAGCCCGTGCGAGCGCGCCGCATCCGTGCCGGAATGCGCCGCGGTGCGCGCGGCGATGAAGTACAGGTCGGCATGCACGCCGTTGGTGATGAACATCTTGGTGCCGTCGAGCACCCAGGCGTCGCCGTCGCGGCGCGCGCGCGTGCGCAGACCGGCCACGTCGGAACCGGCGTCGGGCTCGGTGATGCCGACCGCGGTGATCAGTTCGCCGCGGATGACTTTGCGCAGGTAGCGCTCGAGCTGCGCCTTCGAGCCCGCGTTGGCGAGGTGCGGCGAAGCCATGTCGGTGTGCACCAGCACGGTGACGATGAAGCCGCCGAAGGTGGACTCGGACAGCGTCTCGGCAAATACGAGATTGGTGAGCGCGTCGGCGCCGGCGCCGCCGTAGGCTTCGGGATACGTGATGCCGAAAAAACCGAGCGCGCCCATCTTGCGCAGCACTTCGCGCGGCACGCAGCCGTCCTTCTCCCACTGCGCGCCGAAGGGCTCGACTTCCTTGGCGACGAAGCGGCGCAGCTGCTCGCGCAGCGCCTCGTGCTCGGGGACGATGTAGACCGACTCCGCCATCACATGCGGAACACGCCGAACTTCGTCGCTTCGATCGGCGCGTTGAGCGCGGCCGAGAGCGCGAGGCCAAGTACCCTCCGGGTATCCTCGGGCGCGATCACGCCGTCGTCCCACAGCCGCGCGCTGGCGTAATAGGGGTGGCCGTGCAGGTCGTACTGCTCGAGGATCGGCTGCCGGAACGCCTCCTCCTCTTCCTTGCTCCAGCTGCCGCCGCGCGCCTCGATGCCGTCGCGCTTGACCGTGGCGAGCACCGAGGCGGCCTGCGCCCCGCCCATCACCGACACGCGCGCGTTGGGCCACATCCACAGGAAGCGCGGCGAGTAGGCGCGCCCGCACATGCCGTAGTTGCCCGCGCCGTAGCTGCCGCCGATGATCAGGGTGAACTTGGGCACGCGCGCGCAGGACACCGCCGTGACCATCTTGGCGCCGTCGCGGGCGATGCCGCTGGTTTCGTATTTCTTGCCCACCATGAAGCCGGTGATGTTCTGCAGGAACAGCAAGGGGATGCCGCGCTGCGAGCACAGCTCGATGAAATGCGCGGCCTTCAGCGCCGATTCCGAATACAGGATGCCGTTGTTGGCGACGATGCCGATCGGATAACCGTGGATGTGGGCGAAGCCGGTCACCAGCGTGGTGCCGTAGTTCTGCTTGAACTCGTCGAGCTCGCTCGCATCGACGAAACGCGCGATCACCTCGCGCACGTCATAGGGCTTGCGCGTGTCGGCCGGGATCACGCCGCGCAGCTCCTCGGCCGGATACAGCGGCTCGCGCGGCTCGGCCAGCACCGTGCTCACGCGCTTCACGCGGTTGAAGTTGGAGACGATGGTGCGCGCGATCGACAGGGCATGCGCATCGTTCACGGCGTAATGGTCGGCCACGCCCGACTGGCGCGTGTGCACGTCGGCGCCGCCGAGCTCCTCCGGCGTGACGATCTCGCCGGTGGCGGCCTTCACCAGCGGCGGACCGCCGAGGAAGATCGTGCCCTGGCCCTTGACGATGACGGTCTCGTCCGACATCGCCGGCACGTAGGCGCCGCCGGCGGTGCACGAGCCCATCACCACCGCGATTTGCGGTATTCCAGCCGCCGACATATTGGCCTGATTGTAGAAAATGCGGCCGAAATGCTCGCGGTCGGGAAACACCTCCTCCCAGGTGGGCAGGTTGGCGCCGCCCGAATCGACCAGGTAGATGCAGGGCAGGTTGTTCTGCGCCGCGATCTCCTGCGCGCGCAGGTGCTTTTTCACCGTCATCGGGAAATAGGTGCCGCCCTTTACCGTGGCGTCGTTCACCACGAGCATGCATTCCTGGCCGAGCACGCGGCCGATGCCGGTGATGACGCCGGCGCAGGGGGCCTCGTTGTCGTACATGTTCAAGGCGGCGAGCTGCGACAGTTCGAGAAACGGCGAACCCGCGTCGAGCAGCGTGCGCACGCGCTCGCGCGGCAGCAGCTTGCCGCGGGCGACATGCTTGGCGCGCGCCGCGTCGCCCCCGCCCAGCGCGGTCTGGTCGATCCTGGCGCGCAGGTCGGCGACCAGAGCGGACATCGCGCCGGCATTGGCGCGGAATTCGGCGGAGCGCGCGTTGAGGTTGGTTTTGATTGTGCTCATGGCGGGCGGCAGGAAAATGGGATGGTCGCGGGAATGTCCAACGGGTCGCGTGCCCGAGGGAGCCATTATAGCAACCGCCCGGTGCCCGACGAAGGCGAACCGGACACTGGCGGAAACGGGCTGTCCCGCTCGCGTAAGGCGCCTTATTTGTCGTACAAACCTGGATTTCGGAGACGGCGATCCGCGGTCAAGCGCGGTCGGTCAGGGTTCCCGTCGCGGAGGTTTGCTTCTCGGCCTGAACGGCCATTGAAGGTAGGCGGCTTTGACGGCAGCTCAACGATGCATTGCGCCGCTCGACGAGTCCAGACGCTGGCGGGGCGCCGCCGGCGCCTTCGGCGAGATTGCGACAGGGCTGCTCGCACGCCCTTGTGGCTCACCTAGGCCCGAGGTCGCAAGTTGACTTGCGCATCGCCCACAGGAAGATCTGGTCAACCGACCGAGCGCACGCGCGTTAATTGTTCCCGAGGTGTAAGTGTGTTTTGTTATTTTCGTTGTTTTCTTCTTCCATTATGAAAGGGTACCCAATGAACAAATTGATCGCTGTCCTGGTCGCGGGCCTGTTCGCGACCTCCGTATTCGCGCAAACGGCGGCACCTTCGGCAGCGGCCGGCGCCAAAGCTGAAGTCAAAGCCGAGAAGGCCGACACCAAAGCCGAGAAAGCTAAAGCAAAGACGGATGCCAAAGCCGACGCGAAGGTTGCCGCGGCAGAAGCCAAAGCGGCAAAAGCCAAAGCCGCGGCAGAAGCCAAAGCGGAAAAAGCTAAGGCCGCCGCCGAGGCCAAAGCTGCAAAGGCCAAGGCCAAAGCCGACGCCAAGGCTGCAAAAGCCCAAGCCGCCGCGGACGCCAAGGCTGCAAAGGCCAAGGCCAAAGCCGACAAAGCGGCTACTGCGACCGACGCCAAGACCGAGAAGGTAAAAGCCGGAGCGAAGACCGACAAGGCCGCCGCCAAAGCCGATACCGCCGCAACCAAAGCTGAAGGCAAGGCAGACGTAAAGGCAGCGACACCCAAGTAATCGCTCCATCAGATGCAAAAAAGACAGGTCCGCCTGTCTTTTTTGCTCAGCCCGAAATCGGAGCCAAGTTTTGCGGCTTGTGTGCGACGGGGGGCATCGGCGCAGCCTGGGGCAAGCTCGGGCTATTGTTTCCTTGCCCCATCGCGAGTAGGTTCGTGCCTGTAGCACCCGTATTACGGCAATGTGGGCACGATTCTCAACCAATATCTATCTGATGCGAGCGCGAAGGCCGCACGAATATTATCAATCGACAAGCGGCGCATCTGGTCAAGTCTCGAAGGGTATAAACGAGCTCCGTCAAACTGAGGCCTTCCTGCTTCCTTCTTCATAACAGTTGGACCTTGCCGAAACCGCAAAGGCCATGGGGTGTTCGGGAGGTAGCGTCAAACCCATTGCTCGCGCGCCATGCTCCGCTTGGACTCCACACTCAAACGCAAGAGGATCGCATTGTGAATGAACGCGAATTCGCTTATGAAATCAAGCAACAGCTAAACCAGAACCTCGATCTTGGCGCAGCGACTCTTGGCCGACTCAAGGCCGCGCGCGAGCAGGCTTTGGCGCGCCAGCGCCTGACCGAACCTGCATTTGT
>JAAOZY010000100.1 GCA_012274205.1 Betaproteobacteria bacterium | reverse complement strand
GGGCCCCTGCTCCCTGCTCATGCCGCCGCCTCCGAACCGTGGTTGCGATTCGGACCTGCCCGCTATCGGCGTCAGGCGGCAATCGCGGCCGGTCGCATCCCCATCCTGCGGCTGGGGCCCCTGCTCCCTGCTCATGCCGCCCCCAGATAGGCGGCGATCACGCGCGGGTCGCGCTGCACCTCGCGCGGCGGACCTTCGGCAATTTTCTTGCCGTAGTCGAGCACCAGCACGCGATCGCACAGGCCCATCACCAGCTTCATGTCGTGCTCGATCAGGAGAATGGTGGTGCCGTCGGCGCGGATGCGCTCGAGCAGCTTTCTCAGTTCCAGCGTTTCGGTCGCATTCATGCCCGCGGCCGGTTCGTCCAGCGCCAGCAGCTTGGGCTCGGTGGCGAGCGCGCGCGCGATCTCCAGCCGGCGCTGGTCGCCGTAGGGGAGTTGGCGCGCAACGTCGTTGGCGCGTGCGGAAATGCCCACATAAACCAGCAGTTCGAGCGCGCGCCTTTCGATTGCCGCCTCCTCCTCCAGCGTCGCGCGCGTGCGCAGGATCGCGCCAAACACGCCGGCGCGGGTGCGCACATGGCGGCCTATCATCACATTGTCCAGGGCCGAGAGATTGCCGAACAGGCGGATGTTCTGGAACGTGCGCGCGATGCCGCGCGCGGCAATCTGATCGGGGCGCAGACCCGCGAGCGTCTTGTCGGCGAACAGGAATCCGCCCGCGTCGCAGGGGTAAATGCCGGTGAGCGCGTTGAACAGCGTGGTCTTGCCGGCGCCGTTGGGCCCGATCAGGCCGTAGATTTCGCCGCGCTTGATGCTGAAGCCGACCTGTGACAGTGCCAGCACGCCGCCGAAGCGCTTGTCCAGTCCCGCGCAATCGAGCAGCACATCGCTCATTTGGTCTTGGACAGCTCGCGTTTTCTGACTGCCGATGGCAGCAGCCCTGCCGGGCGGTACAGCATCATCAGCACCAGCGCCAGGCCGAACAGCAGCATGCGGATCACCTCCGGCTCGATGAACGTTCGCCCGAACAGGGACTGCTGCAGCGGCTCGACGGTGTAGCGCAATAATTCCGGCACGAACGAAAGCAGCACCGCGCCCAGCACCACGCCCCAGATATTGCCCATGCCCCCCAGCACCACCATGGACAGGACCATGATGGATTCGACCAGGACGAAGCTCTCGGGACTGATGAAGCCCTGAATTGCCGCGAACATGCCGCCGGCGATGCCGCCGAACGAGGCACCCATGGCGAAGGCGAGCAGCTTGATGCGCGTCGTGTCGATGCCCATCGCCCGTGCCGCCGTCTCGTCCTCGCGTATCGCCTCCCAGGCGCGGCCGATGCGCGAGTGCTGCAGGCGCAGGTTCACCACGATCGCGAGCAGCAATATGACGAGCAGGATGTAGTAGTACTTGATCGGCCCCGAGAACGCGAGGCCGAAAATGGTCTCGTTCTTGCTGAAGCTGAAGGAACCGAAACTGAACGGGTCGATGCGCGATATGCCCTGCGGGCCGTTGGTGATGTTCACCGGCTGCGACAGATTATTGAGAAAAATGCGCACGATCTCGCCGAAGCCCAGCGTGACGATGGCAAGGTAGTCGCCGCGCAGTTTCAGCGTGGGCGCGCCAAGCAGCACGCCGAACAGGCAGGCGACCATCGCGCCGATCGGCAGGATCACCCAGAACGGCAGGTGCAGGTTGAAATGCGGCGAGGCGAGCAGCGCGTAGACGTAGGCGCCCACCGCATAGAACGCGATATATCCCAGGTCGAGCAGTCCGGCGAAACCGACCACGATGTTCAACCCCAAGGACAGGAATACGAACAGAATGGCGAGGTTTCCAATGCGCACCCAGGCGGTTCCGACCGATGCGAGCGCGAACGGCAACCCGATCAGCGCGAGCGCGATCAGCGCAAAGCCGATCCACTTCGCCCGCGGATGGGCCAGAACGTTCACCGCGCGCATCCCGCCGCGTATCCGCCGATCGGCGTCTCGCGCATCAGGCCCGGTCTCCCACGCGCTCGCCGAGCAGCCCGGAGGGCCGGAACACCAGCACCGCGATCAGCACGATGAAGGCGAACACGTCCTGGTAATTGCTGCCGAAGACGTTGTTGGTCAGGTCGCCGATATAGCCCGCGCCCAGGGCCTCGACTACGCCCAGCAGGATGCCGCCCAACATTGCCCCCGCAAGGTTGCCGATGCCGCCCAGCACCGCGGCGGAGAACGCTTTCATTCCCAGCAGTGAGCCCATGCCGTAATGCGCGATGCCGTAATAGGTGCCGACCATCACGCCAGCCACCGCAGCCAGGGCCGCGCCGACGATGAAAGTGAAGGAAATGATGCGGTCGATGTCTATGCCCATCAGGCCGGCCACCTGCGGATTCTGCGAAGTCGCGCGCATGGCGATGCCGAGCTTGGTGCGATACACGATCAGCGTCAGCGCGCCCATCATCACCACCGAAGACAGGATGATGGCGATCTGCACGCCGCTGATGATCGCGCCGCCCACATTGAATCGCACGAACGGGATGATCTGCGGAAAGGCGAGCGGGCTGCGGCCCCAGACCAGCAGCGCCACATGCTGCAGGATGATGGAGATGCCGATGGCCGTGATCAGCGGCGCGAGCCGCGGGGCGTTGCGCAAGGGCCGGTAGGCCACGCGCTCCATGGCGTAGCCCACCAGCATGCATGCCGGCACGGCGGCCACGATGCCGGCGATCACGATCAGCACCGGCGGCAAGGCCGTGCCGGCGAGCGCGCCGATCACGGAGAAGGCGACCATGGCGCCCAGCATCACCAGCTCGCCATGGGCGAAGTTGATCAGCTGGATGATGCCGTAGACCATGGTGTAGCCGAGCGCGACGATGGCATACACGCTGCCCAGGGTGAGGCCGTTGATGATCTGCTGCAGGAAAATATCCATGCCTGACCGGATTTAAACCCAAAGGCGCCAAGAACGCAAAGCGCGCCCGGGCAAAAAAAACGGCGCCCGAAGGCGCCGTCGATACTGCAGTCCTGGGAAGGACAAACCCTTACTTTTTTGCCGGCTCTGCGGCTTTGGCCGGTTCGGCGGCCGCCTTCGGTGGCTCCGCCGCTGCGGGTGCCGCAGGCTGCGCAGCTTTGAGGAAGTCCTCGAACTTGACGGTCTTGCCGCTCTTGATGATTGCGATCGGATCGATCTTGCCGCCCTTCATGGTGAAAATCGTCATTTCCGCGTCTTTGCGGTCGCCCTTGTCGTCGAATTCGATCTTGCCGCTCGCACCCTCGTAGCTGATCTTGGCGAGCTCGGGCAGGTATTTCGCCGGATCGGAGGAATCGGCTTTCTTCATCGCCTCGATGAGGAGATTGGCCGCATCGTAGGTAAACGGCGCGTACAAAATCGGGTCGACGTTGAATTTGGCCTTGTATGCATCGAGGAATTTCTTGTTCGCAGCCTGGACCGGCAGGCCCGCCTGCGAGCACAGCAGCCCTTCGGAAGCGTCGCCAGCCAGCTCCTTCATCTTGTCGGTGCAGGCGCCGTCGCCGAATGCAAACACCGCTTTTATGCCGAGCTCGCGTGCCTGCTTCATCAGCGGGCCGCCGGTCGCGTCCATGCCGCCGTAGAACACCGCGTTGGGTTTCTCGCCCTTGATCTTGGTGAGGATCGCCTTGAAGTCGACGGTCTTGTCGGTCGCCTTCTCGCGCGGCAGCACTTTGATCTTGTCCGCTTTGAGCGTCTTGGCGACTTCGTTGGCCAGACCCTCGCCGTAGGCGGTGGCGTCATCGATCACGGCCACGGATTTCGGTTTGACTTCAGCCGCAAGGTAGCTGGCGATCGCCGGACCCTGCTGGTCATCGCGGCCAACCACGCGAAACACGTTCTTGAAGCCCTGCTCGGTCAGCTGCGGATTGGTCGCCGAGCCGCTGATCATCGGGATGCCCGCCTGATTGTAAATGGCCGAAGCCGGGATGGTCACGCCCGAGTTGAGGTGACCGACCACGCCCACGACCTTGGCATCGACCAGCTTCTGCGCCACGGTGGTGCCGACCTTGGGATCGGCCTGGTCGTCTTCGGAGATCAGCTCCAGTTTGACTTTCTTGCCGCCCAGCGTCAGGCCTTTGGCATTGGCTTCCTCAATCGCCAGGCGCACGCCGTTTTCGTTGTCCTTGCCCAAGTGGGCGATGCCGCCGGTGAGCGGGCCGACCGTGCCGATCTTCACTACCATGACCGCAGGCGGCGGCGGGGGCGGGGCGGCAACGACGGGTTCGGGTTTCTTTTCCTCGCCGCAACCGGCGAGCGTGAGCGCCGCTACCGCGGCGAAAATGGCAAGGCTGAACCGCGTGCGCTTCATGGTGTTCTCCCGGAAAAAGTTCAACATAGTCTAACACTGGCCGTCACCGCCCACCCTGGCATATTCCGCCCCGGCTGCGGTACAGCCGGCCCGTGGGCCGGTCTATTTTATCGGGCGCCTACTTCTTGAGCGACAGCACCCATTTCACCAGTGCCTTCACGTCCGCGTCCGGCACCGATGAATTCGGCGGCATCGGTATCTGGCCCCAGACGCCAGCACCGCCGTTCTTCACCTTGGCCACGAGCTTGGCCTCGGCGCCGGCGTCGCCCTTGTACTTCGCGGCGACATCCTTGTATGCGGGGCCGACCAGCTTATTGTCCACCGAGTGGCAGGCCAGGCAATTATATTTCTTTGCCAACGCTTCTTGCGCCAGCGCATTGCCTGCACTGGCGAGCAGCCCGGCCGAAACGAGCAAACAGGTGGCGAGGGTTTTCATTGATTCTCCTTCGGAAATTATTGGAATGCCAAGCTGCGGCATGCTACCGGAAATCGTCTCATTTGAGTACACCCAGCAGTTGGTCGAGATTGTCCACGGGCGCCAGGCAGCTAACGCCTTGGCATACCCAGGCGTTGACAGCCCCGGGCGTAAACGGCTTGTCCAGCGGCGGCGGCAGCTTCGACTCCCCGGGGGAAAGCGCGAGTACCAAAGTGGCCGGCAGGAACATCCGGTCGAGCGCGCGCCGCCACTCGAGCATTTGCGCTTGCCCCCCGCGCAGCACCACTACCCGCGGCGGTTCGAGCGCTTCCTCCAGCGCCATCAACAGGCTGGCGCAGCCGCCGGGGTACTGATCGAGCGTTGGATAGAACAGCCGCAGCGTGCGCGCAGCGGCGTCGAGGTAACGCACCTCCCCCGTGATGTGGCCCAGCCGCTGCAGCGCAAAGGCGGCCATGCCGTTGCCCGAAGGTGTAGCGTTGTCATGCATCGGTTTGGGGCGGTGGATCAGCTGTTCGTGGTCGTGACTGGTGAAAAAGAAACCGCCTTGCCCGGGATCGTCGAACTGCTGCAACAGCACCTCAGCCAGCGCCTCGGCAAAATCGAGGTCACGCTGCTGAAAGTCGGTCTGCATGAGCTCGATCAGTGCCGCGAGCAGGTAGGCGTAGTCGTCCAGATAGGCATTCAGGTGTGCGTGGCCGTCCTTGCAGGTGGCGAGCAGTCGCGGACGTGTAGCGTCGCCGCCCTCGCGCCAAAGGCGGGCGCGTACGAATTCCAGCGCGGTGCGCGCCGAGGCCAGCCACTCGGAGCGGGCGAATACGCGCGCGGCGCGTGCCATGCCCGTAATCATCAGCGCGTTCCAGCTGGTCAGGATCTTTTCGTCGCGTCCGGGCCGCACCCGCGCCGCGCGCGCCGCGAGCAGCTTGGCGCGCGCGCGTGCGAGCAGCGCGCCGCACTCCGCCGCGGTCTTGCCCAGGCTGGCGGCAATTTCCTCCAGGCCGCGCGCCACGTGCAAATGCCAATGTCCGCCCTCGAAATTGGCGCTCTGGTCAAGTCCGTAGAAAGGCGCGCACACCGCGTATTCGTCGTCGTCGAGCAGCGCGCGCGCCTGCTGCGGCGTCCATACGTAGAACTTTCCCTCTTCGTGCTCTGAATCGGCGTCGAGGCTGGAGTAATAGCCGCCCTCGGGCGATTGCATCTCGCGCATGGTCCAGGCCGCGGTTTCTTCGACTACTTCCGCAAACAGCGGATCGCGCGTCAGCGCCCAGGCGTCGCTGTAGCAAGAGAGCAGCGGCCCGTTGTCGTAGAGCATCTTCTCGAAATGCGGAATCAGCCAGTACGCGTCCACGCTGTAGCGGCAGAAGCCGCCGCCGAGCTGATCGTAGATGCCGCCCACCGCCATACGCCCCAGGGTGTAGACCGCCATGCGCAGCGGGTCGACCTCTTCTTCGGCCTGACTGCCGCCGCCCTCCCTGGGTTTCGCGCCCCTCGCGTGGCGGCGCAGGCACAGCTCCAGATCGGTCGGATGCGGGAATTTGGGCGCTTGCCCGAAGCCGCCGTAGCGCGCGTCGAAACTTTCCGCCAGGCGCTCCAGCGCGCGCTCGATCGGGCGCGCGGAGAACTCCGCCTGTTGCGCCGGGTTCTCGGGCTGCATGCGCCTGAAGCCCGCGACGATGGCCTCGCCCTGCTTCACGATCTGCGCGCGCTCGGCGTGGTAGAACTGCGCCACGCGCTCGAGCAGGTCGGCGAAACCAGGCAGCCCGTGGCGCGGCGTCTTGGGAAAATAAGTGCCGCCGAAAAACGGCTCCTGCCCGGGCGTGAGGAACATGGTGAGCGGCCAGCCGCCGGGGCGCTGGCTCATCATCTGGTGCGCCAGCTGGTAGATCTGGTCGAGATCGGGGCGCTCCTCGCGATCGACCTTGACGTTGATGAAATGCCGGTTCATCAACGCGGCGACATCAGCGTCCTCGAAGGATTCGTGCGCCATTACATGGCACCAATGGCAGGCGGAGTAGCCGATCGAAAGCAGTATCGGCTTGTCCTGTTCGCGCGCCGCCTGCAGCGCCTCCTCGCCCCAGGCATACCAGTCCACCGGATTGCCCGCGTGCTGCTGCAGGTAAGGGCTGGTTTCGCGGGCGAGGCGCTTGGGCATCTGATGCGGCTCCGGCCGGGGCGCTACAGCTCGCCGTCGGTGATCGCGCCTATGCTTGCCGTCGATACGAGCTTCATGTACTTCGCCAGCAGGCCGCGCGTATAGCGCGGTTTCGGCGCTTTCCATTTCTTGCGCCGCGCCGCCAGTTCCTTCGCCGAAACGTTCAGCTGGATCAGGCGCTTTTTAGCGTCGATAGTAATCGAGTCGCCTTCCTTCACCAACGCGATCGGCCCGCCGACATAGGCCTCCGGCGCGACGTGGCCCACCACCATGCCCCAGGTGCCGCCGGAGAACCGGCCGTCTGTGATCAGGCCAACCGACTCGCCAAGCCCCTGGCCGATCAGCGCCGAAGTGGGCGCCAGCATTTCCTGCATGCCCGGACCGCCTTTCGGCCCCTCGTAGCGGATCACCACCACGTCGCCCGGCTTGATGCGCTTGGCCATGATCGCGTCCATGCACTTGGGTTCGGAATCGAACACGCGCGCCGGACCGGTGATGGAGGGGTTCTTCAGCCCGGTGATCTTGGCCACGCAGCCTTCGGGCGCAAGATTGCCCTTGAGAATGGCAAGATGCCCCTGTGCGTACATCGGCTTGTCCCACTGGCGGATCACGTCCTGATCACGGCGCGGCGCGGCCGGAATCGCCGCCAGTTCCTCGGCCATGGTGCGTCCGGTGATGGTCAGGCACTCGCCGTGCAGCAGCCCGTGCGCAAGCAGCATCTTCAGCACCTGCGGCACGCCGCCGGCGCGGTGGAAATCGACCGCCACGTAGCGGCCCGAGGGCTTCAGGTCGCATAGCACCGGCACCTTGCGCCGCACGCGCTCGAAGTCGTCTATGCCCCATTTCACTCCGGCCGCCGAGGCAATCGCCAGGAAGTGCAGCACGGCGTTGGTGGAACCGCCGGTGGCCATGACCAGGCTGATCGCGTTTTCGATCGATTTGCGCGTGATGATCTGGCGCGGCAGGATCTGCTTGCGGATGGCGTTGACCAGCACTTCGGCCGAGGCGGCGGCGGACACCGCCTTTTCCGCATCGGGGGAAGCCATCTGCGAAGAACCCAGCAGGCTCATGCCCAGCGCCTCGAACGAGGATGACATAGTGTTGGCGGTGAACATGCCGCCGCAGGCGCCCACCGTCGGGCAGGCGTTCTTCTCGATGCCGACAAAGTCCTCCTTGCTCATCTTGCCAGCGGTATAGGCGCCGACCGCTTCGAAGGCGCTGACGATGGTGAGGTCCTGCCCCTTCCACTTGCCCGGCTTGATGGTGCCGGCGTAGACGTAGATGCCGGGAATGTTCATGCGCGCAATCGCCATCATGCCGCCGGGCATGTTCTTGTCGCAGCCGCCGCAGACGAACACGCCGTCCATCGCCTGGCCGTTGACCGAGGTCTCGATGCAGTCGGCGATCACTTCGCGCGAAACCAGGCTATATTTCATCGCCTCCGTGCCCATGCCGATGCCGTCGGTGATGGTGGGCACGCCGAACACCTGCGGCTTGGCGCCGGCGGCTTCGAGCGCCGCCATGGCGCGATCGACCAGCGGCTGGATGCCCGCGTTGCAGGGATTCATGGTCGAATGGCCGTTGGCCACGCCGACGATGGGTTTGCTGAAGTCGCCGTCGCGAAAACCCACGGCGCGCAGCATGGCACGGTTGGGCGAGCGAGCGACGCCCTGGGTGATGAGGCTGCTTCTGCGGTTTTCCGCCATGACATTCTCCTTGGCTGTACAGGTTTTTTGAGCGCGCCTGACAGCGGATGCCGCAGGCGCCCGGATTTGGGGGGTCATGAGGGGATCGGTACCCTCGCGTTGCTGCCTACCTCTGGGATTCCGTGGGAGCCTGAGACGATAGCACCGGCTCCGGCCGGAGACAACCGAGTATCGCGCCGCCTGCCACCAGCACGAAGCCCGCGGCATGATAGACGAACAGGCGCTCGCCCAGGAACAGCGTGGCGAACAGGCTGGAGAATACCGGCATCAGGTGTATCAGGATGCCGGCGCGCACCGCGCCGACGCGCTCCACGCCGTAGCTGAACAGGGCGGTCGAGACCAGCGTCGCGAGCGCCCCGATATAGAGCAGCCCGAGCAGTTCGCGCGTACCAAGGTGCACGCCGCCGGCGTGCACCCACTGCAGCGCGGCCAGGGGCAGGGTCAGCAATTCGCCCATCATCGCCATGACGAACACGAAAGCGAACAGCGACAGCGACTGCGGCCGGTTCTGCAGGCCCAGGGTATAGATCGCCCACACCAGCATTGCGCCCAGCATGATCAGGTCGCCCGCGTTGAACTGCAGGTGCAGCAGCGCGCGCAACTGGCCGTGGGCGAGGATCAGCAGCACGCCCGCGAAGGACAGCACGAGCCCGATGCCTTCCAGCCGCCGCGGCCGCCGCGCATGCCAGCCCCAGCTGATGAGGATGATGAGCACCGGAATGGTCGAATTGAGCAGACCCAGGTTGATTGCGGTGCTCTGCGCAAGACCGGTAAATACCAGCGCGGTCTGCGGCGCGCCGCCCACCAGCGTCAGGAACAACAGGCGCTTCCAGTCGCGCGCGAGCGCCCGCGCAATGCCGCGGCGCTCGCGCCAGACCAGCGGCAGCAGCACGCCGAAGGCCACACCCCAACGCGCCGCCGCCATGACCAGCGGCGGAATGGTGTCCATCAGCGCGCGCGATACCACCCCTATGCTGCCCCACAGGGCGGTGGTGCAGATCAGCGCCAGGTAGGCCAGCGCGAGCGTGCGTCTATTGCTTGAGGGCATAAGGGGGCGCGCAAAATGCGGCGCGGCGGCGGTTCTGGTTGCCAATACGCTTTACAATATGCGCTGCATTCATGGGTCTGTTAACATTCATCGCATGAGACGCGTTGCCTCCAAATGCGGATGACTGCAAGGCGCGCGACGCCCCGAAGGAAGTCCCCTCGGGGGACGAAGCCAAGGGTGGTTCCCTTGGCGAGGAGCGCAACGCCGCAGGCGCCGCATTTGGAGGC
>JAAOZY010000099.1 GCA_012274205.1 Betaproteobacteria bacterium | reverse complement strand
GCTCGCCGCCGGAGAGCGTGGCTGCGAGCGAGCCCAGCCGGTCGCCGAGGCGCGGGAACAGCGACAGCACGTATTCGCGGTCGGCTTTGAACAGATTCGATTTGTGGATCATGCCGCCGACGCGCAGATTGTCCTCCACCGACAGATCCTTGAACAGGCGCCGCCCCTCCGGCGCGATGGCGATGCCGCGGCGCACGCGTTCGGTCGCCGGCAACGCGCCGATATCGTGCTCGTCGAACACGATGCGGCCCGCCTGCAGATCCACATGGCCGGCGATGCACATCAGCGTCGAGGATTTCCCGGCGCCGTTGGGTCCGATCAGGCCGGTAATGCTGCCGCCCGGGACCTCGAGCTTGAGTTCGCTCACCGCGCGGAACAGACCGTAGCCGCAGGAGAGGCCTTCAAGCCGCAGCATGCTGGTCTCCCGCTGTCGCTGTCGTCGCTGGCGTCGATGCCGCCGCGCCGGAACCGAGGTAGGCGGCGCGCACCGTGGCGTTGTTCATCACGGCCGCAGGTTCGCCTTCGGCAATCTTCTCGCCGTTGTCCAGCACCACCAGCCGGTGGCAGACGCGCAGCACTTCGCCCAGGTTGTGTTCGATCAGAATGATGGTGGTGCCGCCGCGGTTGATTTCGACGATGGTGTCCGCGAGCAGGCGCGCTTCCTTCGAGTTCAGGCCGGCGAGCGGCTCGTCGAGCAGCAGCAGCTGCGGCGCGAGCGCGAGCGCGCGCGCCAATTCCAGCCGCTTGAGTATGCCCATGGGCTGTATCTTCGGCGACTCCGCGGCATGCGCCGTTATGCCCAGGCGCGCGAGCAGCCGCTGCCCCGCGTCCAGTTCGCGCTCGCGGCGCAGGTGGAACATTGCCTTGAGCGGCGACGCCGTCTTGGCTGCTCCGGCCGCGAACGCGACATTGTCGATCACCGACATATCGCGAAACGGCGTCACGATCTGCTGCGACAGGGCCAGTCCGCGGCGGATGCGCAGATGCGTCGGCAATCCATCGAGGGACTTTCCGTCCAGCAGCACCGTGCCGGAGGTCTGGCGCACCACCCCGGTGATGACTCTCAGCATGGTCGTCTTGCCGGCCCCGTTCGGGCCGATCAGGCCGAGCAATTCGCCCTGATTCACGTCGAAAGAGACGTTGCTGATCGCAGTGACACCATCGAACAGAACCGTAACGGCGCCCACCGACAGTAGCGCGCTCATTTGGTCCCCCATCGGTCCGGATGGAAAATGCGCGTCACCAGCGCCGCCATTCCGCCCGGGCTGAAGCGCATCATCAGGAACAGCAGGCCGCCGTACACCAGCAGCTTGTAGTCGCCGATGACCTGGAACCACGAGGGCAGCACCGACAGCACGGCCGCGGACACGGCGACGCCGATCACCGAGCCGATGCCCCCGACTACCACCATTGATAGCACCGTAATCGACTCGATGAAGCCGAAACTGTCGGGTGCGATGAATTTCAGGTGCTGTGCGTACAGGCCGCCGGCCAGCCCTGCAAGCGCGGTGCCCAGCGCGAACGCGGTCAGCTTGAAACGCGGCACGTCGATGCCCATCACGCGCACCGTGTCCTCGTCTTCTGCGATGGCTGCGAACACGCGTCCCATCCAGCAGCGCCGCACATAAGCTGAAAGCAAGGCCGCCGCCACGGCGAGCGCCACGGCAAACAGCATGAAGGCGAGCTTGGACATGCCGCTGTCGGGTATCGCGGAAACGCCCATCTCCGCCCCCAGTGCATTCTGCTGGCGCACCACGCCGACGAACAGGAAGCCCACGCCCATGGTGGTGATGGCAAGAAAGTCCGCCCGCACGCGCAGGCTGGCGAGGCCCACTACTATGCCGATCACGCCGGCGAGCAGCATCGCCAGTGGCAGCGTCAGCAGAAACGGAACGCCGGCCTTGGCGAGCATGCCCGAGGTGTAGGCGCCGATGCCGAGGAAGGCAGCATGACCCAGGCTGATCTGCCCGCAGAAACCGGTGATCAGGTTGAGCGACAAGGCGAACAGTACGCTGATCGCCATGCTCGTCGCCAGGGAGATTTCGTATTCCATCGCTCAGGTTCGCGCGAACAAGCCCTGCGGCCGCCACATCAGCACCAGGATGAGGAAGGCGAAGGCGATCGCGTTGCGGTCGAGGAAATGCCCGAGATAGACGGTGCCGAAGGCTTCCACCACGCCCAGCACCAGCGCCGCCGCCAGCGTGCCGCGCACCGAGCCGAGCCCGCCGAGCACGATGATGGCGAGCGCCTTGTAGGAGGGCACGCTGCCCATGGTCGGTTCGACCATGTTATTGAGCACCGATACCATCACGCCAGCAAACGCCGCCAATGCCGAGCCGACGAAAAAATTGATGTCGCCCACCTTTTGCAGCGAAATGCCGAACGACTCCGCCATCTGCGGATCGGACACCGTCGCCTGGCAGGCCACGCCGATGCGGGTGCGGGTCTGCAGCAGGCTCAGCACGCCGATTATGGCGGCGCTGCCCAGGACCACTGCAATTTCCGCCGACTTGAAGCGCAGAAAGCCGAACAGCATCACCTCTTGCTGCAGGAACGCATATTTGTAGGTCAGCCCGGAAGGCCCGAATATGATGCGGAACAGTTCCTCGGCGGCGATATACAGTCCGATCGAGGCGATCAAGGGCACGAACGGCGGTTGATGCAGTATCGGCTGGTAGCACAGCCGGAACACCAGAATTCCGCCGATACCGGCGACGATCATGGCGGCGACAATCGCCGCTGCCAGACTGCCGGTCTGGTTCGCGACCATCACTCCAATGTAGCCGCCCAGGGTGAAGAACGCGGCATGGGCGACGTGCAGGATGCGCAGCAACCCGTAGACCAGCGTCAAGCCCAGCGCGATGAGGGCATAGATGCTGCCCTGGATCAAGCCCTGGGCGATCAGTTCGACGTAGAGCATGCGACAGCTTCCTGCGCAGCGCCTGAGCGCACCCCCTCGCGCCGGCTCATGCCGGCGCGCGAGCGTGTCGCTGTTAGCCCTACTTGGCCTTGGTCGGCGGTGCGAGCAGCACCGGATCGGAGATTACCGAGTGGCGATGAAATGCCTTGCCCTTGACCACCTGCACCTGGACGTCCTTTTTCACTTCGTGCAGGTCGTTGAAGCTGAGCGTGCCGATGGGCGTGCTGAAGGTGCCGCTTTCGATGGCTTTTTTCAAGGCCTCGCCGCCTTTGCCGCTGGTCTTCTTGAGCCCTTCAATGGCGATGCTGGTGGCGGTGTAGGTCGATGCGGCAACCATGTCGGCGCCGGAATTGTAGGTCGCGCGGTACTCCTTCAGAAACGCCTGCGTGACCGGCGACGCCGAGTCGCGATCGAGCGAGGTGGTGACCAGCGTGCCCTCGGACGCCGCTCCGGCGATCTCGATGAACTTTTCCGAGTCGTAGCCTTCCTGTCCGATGACCGGAACGCTGACGCCGGCGGCGCGCAACTGGTTCACCAGCGGCCCGGCGGTGAAGAAGTAGCCAGACGCATAGATCAACTCGGGGTTGTCCGATTTCACTTTGGAGATCAGCGCGCCGAACTGGCGGTCGGCCATGCCGTACTCATACTCGTTGATGATTTTCACGCCAAACTTGGGCGCAGCCTCCTTGAAGCCCGCACCGAGTGCCTGGCCGAAATCGTTCTTGAGGGTGATCAGCACCACGTTCTTCTTGCCCAGTTCGCTCGCCAGCTTGGCGCCGGCGCGGCCCTGTACTTCGCCCATGGTCGCGGTGCGGAAGACATAGTCGCCCGTCAGGGTCACGTCCGGGTGGATCGAATAGGCCACCACGTAAGGCACTTTCGCCGCCTGGAACAGCGGCGCAGCCGCGCGCGTCGACGCGGAGTAGGAACCGGAGACGCCGACCACGACTTTGTCTTTTTCGATCAGCTTGGTCGCGGCCGGAGTGGCTTCCTTGGGCGATGCCTGGTCGTCGTAGATCACCAGCTCGAACTTCTCGCCATTGAGCCCGCCCTTGGCGTTGGCGTCGGCCACCGCGAGCTTGGCGCCGTCCAGGGCCGACTTCCCGTCGGCCGCGGCAAATCCGGTCAACGGCACGTTGATGCCGATCTTCACCTGCGCCCAGGCGGGCGCGCCGAACTGCAGTGCGAATGCCGTGGTTACGGCGATTGCGAGTGACTTGTGGTTCATCAGATTGCCCCTTATGAGGTTGCGCGGTGGTCATCGCCGTTCGCGACACCCGCTGCGCTGCGCTCCTGCCGGTTGCCGCAAAAAGGCCTGTTGTCTATACAAAGCTGCAGCGCCAATATAGCACCGCGTTTTTTTCGGCGCAAGGGGTTGTATAGACAACCGGAACTGCGCACAATATCCCCCGTTCAGCACATCGCGCAGGAACGCATGCACACGCTCACCAAACGCAGGGCGGCAACTCCGGCACGGCCGCGCAAGCCGGCCGTGCCCTCGTACCGGCAGATCAAGGAGCACATTCTGCAGCGCATCCACGCCGGAGAATGGAAGGAAGGCGACCAGATCCCGACCGAGGCCGCCCTCGGGCGCCAGTTCCGCGTCGCCCGCATGACGGTCAATCGCGCGCTGCGCGAACTCGCCTCCGAGCAGAGCGTGAACCGCATCCAGGGCGTGGGCACCTACGTGGCGCAGCACAAATACCAGTCGACGCTGGTCGCAATCCGCAGCATCGCCGACGAGGTGCGCGGTCGCGGCCATGAGCACGCCTGCGCAGTCAGGCTGCTCGAGAGCGTACGCGCACCTGCCGCACTGGCGCGCCGCTTCGATGCGCGCCGCGGCATCCGCCTGTTCCATTCGATCCTCGTGCATTGCGAGAACCAAGTCCAGATCCAGCTCGAGGATCGCTGGGTCAACGCCGCCCTGGCGCCGGATTACCTGAGCCAGGACTTTGCCCATTCGACGCCGAACGAATACCTGATACGCGTCGCGCCGCTGCAGGGCGTAAGCTACCGCATCGAGGCCAGGCTACCGCCCGCGGACATCCGCAGGCAGTTGGCGATCCCGGCGGGCGAGCCTTGTCTGGTCCTGTATCGCACGACCCGGTCCCTTGGAATGGTCGCATCCGTCGCCACCATGTGGCACCCGGCCAGCCGCTACCAGTTTACCGGCGCGTTCTGACACGCCTGCCCGCGCGGCGCCGCCCGATGAATTCAACAGCGAGGACAACATGAGCAACCGCATCGTAGAGTGCGTCCCCAATTTTTCCGAGGGCCGCGACATGGCCAAGATGCGCCAGATCACCGGCGCCATCGAATCGGTGTCCGGGGTGAGCCTGCTCGACGTCGATCCCGGCGCCGACACCAACCGCACGGTCGTCACTTTCGTCGGCGACCCGGAGAGCACGCTCGAAGCCGCCTATCGCAGTATCGCCATGGCGGCAACAGTCATCGACATGCGCGGCCACAGCGGCGCGCATCCGCGCATGGGCGCCTGCGACGTGTGCCCCTTCATTCCGGTCGAGGGCGTGAGCATGGACGAGTGCGCCGAACTCGCGCGGCGGCTGGGCGAGCGCGTCGGCCGCGAACTGGAGATTCCGGTGTACCTGTATGAGCACGCCGCGAGCCGCCCCGGGCGCAGCAATCTGGCGGTGGTGCGCAAAGGCGAGTACGAAGGGCTGGAAAAGAAACTGAAGCAGCCGGAATGGAAGCCCGACTACGGTCCCGCCCGCTTCAACCCGGGATTCGGCGCCCTTATCACCGGCGCGCGCGAATTCCTGATCGCCTACAACATTACGCTCAATAGCACCGACAAGGCGCACGCCACCGACATCGCGCTCGAGCTGCGCGAAAAGGGCCGCGTCGCCCGGCGCGGACAGAGGAATGCCTACTATTCCAGCGGCAAGGAGCTGCGTTACGCCGAGGGTTTGTTCCCCTGCGGCAACTGCGGCTTCGACGGCAAGCGCTTCGAAGACACCGAGCAGCATTGCAGCGAAGCCCACGGCTACGGCCTGCGCGAACTGCTCGCGCTGAACGACATCGACGCCGCGGCCGGCGTGGTTGGCCAGAAAGCCTACCGCGCGGGTCTGTTCCGCCAGTGCAAGGCCATCGGCTGGTACGTGCAGGCCTACGGGCGGGTGCAGATTTCGATCAATCTGACCAACTGGCGCGTGACTTCGGCGCGCGACGTACTCGAAGCCGCGCGCAGCCTGGCGGGCGCACGCGGCCTGGTCGTGACCGGCAGCGAAATCGTCGGGCTGGTCCCCTATCAGGCCCTGTACCAGGCGGGCCGGGCCTACCTCGAAGCGCAGGGCCGAAGCCCGTTCGTACCGGTGCGCGACGTGCTCCAGGCCGCGGTATTCGGCATGGGCCTGAACGACGTCGCGCCGTTCGAGCTGGAAAAGAAAGTGCTGGGCTTGCCCGCAGTGCATGCCGGCGGACTCGCCGACATGAGCGTGCGCGCGCTCGCGGACGAGGTGAGCCGCGCCACGCCCGCCCCCGGCGGCGGTTCGATCGCCGCGCTCGCCGGCAGCCTGGGCGCGGCGCTGGCGTCGATGGTGGCCAATCTGACCCAGGGCAAGGCCGGCAGCGACGCGGCCGGGCTGCAGCTGCTCGGCACTGCGGAAAAGGCGCAGCGCGTGAAAGACGCGCTGCTGCTCGCCGTGGACGAGGATACTTCCGCCTTCAGCGCCTATATGGATGCGCGCCGCCTGCCGGCGGGCACGGCCGGGGACAAGGCGCTGCGCGAGGCCAGGATGCAGCAAGGCCTCAAGCTCGCGGTGGAAGTGCCGCTGCGCACCGCGCGCCTCAGCTACGAAGCCATGGAAGCCGCGGAAAGCGCCCTGCAGCACGGCAATCCGAATTCCATCACCGATGCGATGGTGGGCTTCACCATCGCCTATGCTGGCGTGCGCGGCGGCATCTGGAATGTCCTCATCAACCTCAAGGACATCAGCGATGCCGCTTATGTCGCCGAGATGCGCCCGGCCTGCCGCAGGCTGCGCGAACAGGCTGACGCCCTCCTCGCGCGCGCGGCCAGCGCGGGCGACGCGCGCCTGGAGGCGATGCTCCACAATTAGGCTTGCCGCGACCGGTCCGCACAAGCCGAATCGACTTGCCGGCGTTGCGCCTGCCGATGGCCGCCGGACGAGCCAAAGGCGCCGCGTCGTGTGGAAAATGATTGATCCTCGTCAACAAGCGGGGCCAAAAAACCGGCACCATTGAACCCTGCCAGTCCAATCAGCAATCAGCCCGCAGGGGAAGCGTCGTGGAAGACCGAGAATGGGAAATCCGCTGGAGCGACAGCCTGAGCGTCGATGTTCCCGAGATCGACGCCGAGCACAAGCAATTCGTCGCCCGCATCAATGAGTTGAACCATGCCATCGTTGACGGCCGGGACAAGGCGACGGTGGAGCGCCTGCTCGACCTGATGCTCATGGAAGCGACGCATCATTTCTGGCATGAGCAGCGCCTGCTGGCGCAGTGGAAATATCCGCAGCGGGTTGAGCACACCGCCAAACACGCGCAGCTTACCGCGCAGTTCGACCGGATCATGAAGGAATTCGAGCAGGCCGATGTCAGCTTCACCTGGGCGCTCAAAGGCCTGTACATCAAGCAGCTGCTGGTAGAGCATTTGCTGCGTGAGGACATGAAATACCGCGATTTTCTGCGCCAGCAGGCGAAATCCGCCGACTGCCGCAGCGAAGACCGGAGAGCGCCTGCCCTGGCGCACTAAGCCGGTGCGGCGCGGCGCGCCCTGATCCGAAAGTCATGGGCGTAACGGTCTGGAATGCGCGCGGAAGTCGCGCACGCAGTCGCCGCTGCTCAAACAAAGGGCACACCCGAAAACGCGCAGATTCTGCCGAGCCAAAGCCTGCGCGCGGTGCGGCTTTGTCCACAGGATTATCCACAAAATCTGTGGATAAACGCATCGCACAATCAGCCGCGGCCTCAGCTTCGCGGCAACTACCGTATTTCCTGTAGATGGCGTAGCGCGCGGGACCGGTGCACAGGCTGGCCGAGCCGAAATCGAAGAAATAGGGACAAGTGGGTGACTTCCCGTTGCGCAAAAACAGTGCGTAGCAGGAGCCAAACGCGGAATTCAAACCGCGGCGGCCCGCCGCCGCTTCAACCCGCCTGCCGCATCCGCCCGAAACCCTGTTCCAGATCGGCAATCAGATCGGCTGGATCTTCGAGCCCGATGTGCAGGCGCAGCAAAGGTCCGCCCGGATTCCAGCGTGTCGCGGTCCGGATCTTCCCCGGATCGGCGCGAATCGCCAGGCTTTCGAAACCGCCCCAGCTCGATCCGATGCCAAACAACGCGAGCGCGTCGATCAGCGCCGCCACGGCAGCTTCACTTGCAGGTTTGAGCACCACGCCGAAGAGCGAGGCCGCGCCGCTGAAATCGCGTTTCCAGATCGCGTGCCCGGGATCGCTGTCGAGCGCCGGATAGAGCACGCGCCCGACTTCGGGCCGTGCCTGCAGCCAGTGCGCGACCTCGAGCGCGCTCTGCTGCTGCTGGCGCATGCGCGCGCCGATGGTGCGCAGGCCGCGCAGCGCCAGATAGCAGTCGTCCGGACTCACGCAGTAGCCGTAGTCGGCGACGGCGCGGCGCACCTTCAGCCAATGCTGCTCGTTGGTGACGATGAGGCCCATCATCACGTCCGAATGGCCGGAAATATACTTGGTGCCCGCGTGGATCGATACGTCGACGCCGCGCTCGAACGAGGGGAAAAAATAGGGCGTGCCCCAGGTGTTGTCGGCCAGCACCGGAATGCCCCGGGCGTGCGCCGCCGCCGCGATGGCGGGGATGTCCTGCATCTCGAAACTGAGCGAGCCGGGCGCTTCGCAGAACACCACGGTCGTATTGGCGCGGATCAGGCCGGCGATCCCCGCCCCGATCAGCGGATCGTAGTATTCGGTGTCGACGCCGAAAGCACGCAGGCGCTTGTCGCAGAAATTGCGCGTCGGCTGATAGACCGAGTCCGACACCAGGATATGGTCGCCGGCTTTGACGAATGCGGCGAGCGCGGCGACGATCGCGGCCAGTCCGGAAGGCAGCGCGACCGCGGCGTGGCCGCCTTCGAGCTTTGCCACGGCTTCCTCCAGCGCGAAGGTGGTGGGCGTGCCGTAGATGCCGTAGCGCATGAGCTTGTAATCGTCGGGGTCGCGGTTCTCGTAGGCATGGACATTCGGAAACAGCACGGTCGAGCCGCGGAACACCGGCGTGTTGACCAGGCCGCTGAATCGCTGCGGATCGCGTCCGGCGTGCGCGGCGACGGTGTCAGGCTTCATTTTCTTCTCGCTCATGTGCTCTGGTCCCTGTTCAATACTGTATGTGCGGCTGGCCCGATCAGAAGCGCCGGCCCCGATCCTGGCCGCAGGCAATTTTCCACAGGCGCTCGCCTATGGTGCCCAGCAGCACCGGCTGCCACAGGCTCGGAACGGCATTGCTGCCGACGATCCTGCCCTCCCCCATGTTCTCCGAATGCCAGGAAATGTAAAGCAGCCGCAGCTGCTGCTTGCCGCAATCATATTGCCGCTCCGCCTTGAACGAGCGCGCCTGCTTGACCGGCGCAAGCGTCGTTCCGGCCTTGGCATCGGACAGATCCCACATCTGCATGACGTCCCCCAGATTGCGTATGGTCGCGGTATCGGCGTAGACGACGAACGCGTTGGTGCGGTCGACCATTTCCCAATTTCCAAAATTCGCTGCAGCGCTGCCGCTCGCGCCAGCCAGCATCAGCATTACGATTGTCCTGCGCATTTGCACTCCGACAACGCTCCAGTCCGGAGCGTAATGCGATATTTGACTCATGTTAGCTGATGAAGTGCCCGTGAAGAAATGCTTATGAACAGGCGGATTGTCCCAGGTTCGACCGTCGCGTCGGCCTCGAGCGCCGGATTTCACGGCCGTGCTTGTGCCGCCGGCTCGCCCACATCAGCCAATATCCCGGCAACTTTGTTTTCAGCGACGATTCAGTATCCCTTCGAAATCGTCATCGACTCCAAGCAGGTAGCGCGCGAGGTCGTCCACCACATCGTCGAGATCATTCTGTCCGATGCTGCACCGGACCCGGCCTGGGTGCCTGACGTTGACCAATTCGATTTCTATCGACGCTTTGTCGTAGTCCGCGCGGATGTTGATTTCGCAGGGCAGCGGCGCTGCAATCGTGAAGGTCTCGCGCGTCGCCTGGCCGAAGTCGTTTTTAGCGTCGGTCTTTGCCTCATAGGCTATGTTCAGCCGGCGAAGATACTCATGGAAGCGTGCAATGTCCGGCCCGCGCAAAGTCGCCGTCGCCGGGCTTGCGGGCCGGGCCAGGAACCTGAAGAACAAGTGATTGCCGTGGTCCTTTCCATTGATTTTCTGGCTGCGCAGATCCACAAATGCGGCGGACAGGATGACCGCAGGCAGACGCCCGATGAAGACATAATCGTAGGGGCGCTCGGACGTCGGATTCACGCTGTTCAGCTCGCGCGTAACCTCGGCCAGGTAGCGCAAAGCCGCACGCATGCTTTGGTCGAGTTCGGCGTCGGCCTTGGCCTTCTTCGCCGCCGGGTCCTCCGCGGGCGGGCGCGTTGAAGCCTTCTTCTTGAGCAAGTCGAGCGCCCCCCGGCGCGATCCGGCATCTGTGCCGGCGCTCGCCGCGGCGCCGCCCTTCTCCGCTTCGCGCTTGCGTTCGAATTCTTCGCGCTTGC
>JAAOZY010000001.1 GCA_012274205.1 Betaproteobacteria bacterium | reverse complement strand
AGATCCTGCAGCGCCTGTTCGAGGCGGCGCCGCTGGCGCATTGGATGGAACGGCTGCGTGCAGGCGGCGTACCCGCCGGCCCGATACGCAGCATCGCCGCGGCGGTGAATTCGCCCGAAGCGAAAGAACGCGGCATCCTCGGCCAGGCGCCGCACAGCAAGGCGGGGACGGTGCCCAACCTGCGCCTGCCGCTCACGCTCGCCGGCACGCCGCTGGTCGCGCCGCGCGGCGCACCGGTGCTGGGCGAGCATACGCGCGCCGTCCTGTCGGATTTTCTGCACTACGATTGCGTGCGCATCGCCGAACTGGAGCGGCAGGGTGTAATCCCGCCCGCGCCTTCGATGCCGAGCTAGGGTCTGCCGGCAATTTCACATATGCTAAAATCTTTTCATGAATGTGAAAACAGCCGGACGTACGCTCGACCTGTTCGAGGCGTTTGCGCGCGAAGGCAAGCCGATGTCGTTGTCGCAGCTGGCGCGTGCCATCGATGCGCCGGTTTCTTCCTGCTTCGGCATCGTGCGCACGCTGGAAGCGCGCGGCTATTTGTATGAAGTCAAAGCGCGCGCCGGCTTCTATCCGACCAAGCTGCTGTTCGAGCATGCCCGCGCCATCGCCAGCCGCGATCCGCTGGCCGAGCGCTTCCTGCCGCTGCTGCAGAAGCTGCGCGACCAGACCGGAGAAACGGTGCTGCTGTCCAAGCGCCTGGACCGGCAGGCGGTGTACCTGGCGGTGCTCGACGGACTGCACAGCATCCGCTACAGCCCCAAGGTGGGCGAATTCCGGCCGCTGCACGCGAGCGCAAGCGGCAAGGCGCTGCTGGGCAGCCTGGCGCCAGCGCTGCGCATCGAGCTGCTGAGCGGCATGAAGCTGCCGAAAGTTACTTCGCGCACGATCACTTCGCGCGCCGCCCTGGAAGCGGACCTGGAGCAGGGGCAGGCGCGCGGCTGGTATGTCACCCGCGGCGAGACCGTGGCCGACCTGATGGCGGTGGCGGTGCCGGTGGCGGCCAGCGGCGAAACCTACAGCATCGCGCTGGCCGGTCCGATGCAGCGCATGGAAGGGGCGCTCAAGCGCCACGCGAAGCAGCTGAGCGCGCTGCGCGCGGTATTGGAACAGCAAGCATGAGCTGGCTGCCGCTCACCGGCCTCAAGGTCGCGGATTTCTCCGCCCTGATACCCGGGCCCTTCACCACCGCCATCCTCGCCGATCTGGGCGCGGAGGTGATCAAGGTGGAACCGCCGCGCGGCGACTCGGGCAGGAGCCTGTTGCCGGCGGTATTTCATGCGCTCAACCGCAACAAGCGCTCGATCGCGCTCGACCTCAAGCATGCCGAGGCGAAGCCGGTGATCGAGCGGCTCGCGCGCTGGGCCGACATCGTGATCGAATCCAACCGCCCCGGCGTGGGCGCGCGCCTGGGCATCGGCTACGCCAGCCTGTCGGCGCTGAATCCGGGCCTGATCTATTGCTCCCTGTCGGGCTTTGGCCAGAACGGGCCCTGGCGCGACAAGCCCGGACACGACATCGGCTACGTGGGCGCGAGCGGCGGCCTTTCCTATCCCGGTTCGTGGCTGGGCAAGCCGGCGCGCTCGAGCATCCCGATCGCCGACATGCAGGGCGGCAGCTTCGGCACCATTGCCATCCTCGCGGCACTGCATGAGCGCAGCCGCAGCGGGCGCGGCGCCGAACTCGACCTGAGCCTGTACGAGGCGAGCCTGTTCTGCGCCGCGATGCGCCACGGCATCGCAGACACGACGGATGCGCGCGCGCACATCTGGCCGGTGAACGATCTGTTCGAAACCGCCGACGGCAGCGTGCTCATCCTCGGCATCGTGGAGCAGCACTTCTGGGACAATTTCCGCGCGGCGGTGAAGCAGATGGCACCGGCAGTCATGGACCCGAAATTCGACACCGATCCGAGCCGGCGCAAGCACGGCGACGAGCTGTCGCGCCTGCTGAAGAAACTGTTTCTGCAAAAGACCGCGCAGCAATGGCACGAGTTGCTCGAGCCGCTCGACGTTCCGGCCGAATTGCCGCTGACGCCGGCCGAGGCCTGCCGCACCGACTATGCGCAGGCGCGCAGGGACGTCGCCGAAGTCGACGGCGAACGCCATATCCTGTTCCCGCTATGGGTCAATGGCGAGCGCGGCGGCGAACTGCGGCGCGGCACGCCTGAGCTCAACGCCGACGGCGCGGCGGTGTTGCGCGAACTGGGTTTCGCCCGGGATCAGGCCGAGCGCATCCTCGCGAGCGCGGGCAGCCCCCCCGGGGCCAAGGCATAGCCGTGGAATTCGCGCTGTCCGAAGAGCAGCAGGCGATCCGCGGCGCGATCGCGAAAATCTGCGCGCAATTCGACGACGACTACTGGCTCGCCAAGGATCGCGCGGCGGCGTTTCCGCACGAGCTGCATCAGGCGCTCGCGCGCGACGGCTGGCTCGGCATCGCCATGCCGGAGGAGTACGGCGGCGCCGGACTCGGCATCACCGAGGCGGCGCTGATGCTGCAGGCCATCGCGGAATCGGGGGCGGGTTTTTCCGGCGCCTCCGCCGTGCACATGAACATCTTCGGCCTCAATCCGGTGGTGGTGTTCGGCAACGAGGCGCAGAAGCAGCGCATGCTGCCGCCGCTGATCGCGGGCAGGGAAAAAGCCTGTTTCGCCGTTACCGAGCCCAATACCGGCCTCAACACCACGCGGCTCAAGACCAAGGCGGTGCGCGAAGGCGGGCGCTACATCCTGTCGGGGCAGAAGGTGTGGATTTCCACGGCACAGGTGGCCGAGAAAATGCTGATCCTCGCGCGCACCACGCCGATCGAGGAATGCCGCAAGCCGGCGGACGGATTGAGCTTGTTTTATACCGACCTCGACCGTCGTTACGTCGAAGTGCAGGAAATCGACAAGATGGGCCGCGCCGCGGTCGATTCGAACCAGGTATTCATCGACGGCCTGCCGGTGCCGGTGGAAGACCGCCTGGGCGAGGAAGGCAAGGGCTTCGAATGCATACTGCACGGCATGAACCCGGAGCGCG
Source organism: Betaproteobacteria bacterium (assembly GCA_012274205.1). Classification (GTDB taxonomy): domain Bacteria; phylum Pseudomonadota; class Gammaproteobacteria; order Burkholderiales; family SG8-39; genus 2-12-FULL-64-23. The sequence continues at coordinate 1,242 of JAAOZY010000001.1, read as the reverse complement.
TCCTGATCGCATCCGAATCGGTCGGCCTCGGGCGCGCGGCGCTCGCGCGTGCAACCCGGTACGCGAAAGAACGCGTCGTGTTCGACCGTCCGATCGGCCAGAACCAGGGCATCCAGCATCCGCTGGCCGCGTGCTGGATGGAGCTGGAGGCCGCCAACCTGATGGTGTTCAAGGCGGCGAGCCTGTACGACCAGGGCCAGCCCTGCGGCGCCGAAGCCAATGCGGCCAAGTACCTCGCCGGCGAAGCCTGCTTCAACACCTGCCAGCAGGCGTTGATGACCCACGGCGGCTTCGGCTATGCCAAGGAATATCATGTCGAGCGCTATCTGCGTGAAAGCCTGGTCGGACGCATCGCGCCGATCAGCCCGCAACTGATCCTGTGTTTCATCGCCGAGAAAGTTCTCGGCCTGCCCAAATCGTATTGACGTGCGGCGCTGCGCGCGGGGCGCGTTCCCTCGTTTGCTGAATGAGTGCCTGACAAGGAACCGATTTGTCGAAAATTCCGACACACACACGCACCGCGCTGACGGTGCTCGGCATCTGCGTGGCATTGAACATGATCGGGCGCGGCACCGCCGACACCTACGTCGTGTTCCTGCTGCCGCTGGAGCGGGACCTGGGCTGGACGCGTTCGGAGATGACCAGCGTGTACTCGATCTACCTGCTGGTAACCGGCCTGAGTGCGCCCATCGTGGGCATGCTGTTCGACCGCTGGGGACCGCGCGCGCTCTATACCTGCGGCATGGCCTCGCTCGCCGGCGCCTATCTGCTCGCGCCGCATGTGCATACGCTGTGGCAGTTCTATGCCACGGTCGGGGCGATGACCGGCATTGCAGCAGCGTCCCTGGGCATGGTGCCCTCGTCCAGTCTGATCAGCCGCTGGTTCCGCGAGCATTTGTCCACGGCAATTTCGGTGGCATTTGCCGGAGTCGGACTGGGCGCGCTGTTCATCGTGCCGGCGGTGCAGTACCTGCTGCAGACCCACAGCTGGCGCGAAAGCTACCAGATCATGGGCGGCGTGCTCCTCGCGCTGGTGCCGCTGATGTTCCTGCTGCCGTGGAAGCGCTATGCCGGCGGGCACCCTGAATACCTGCGGCTGAAAAAGAGCAGCATCGCGCCCGAGCGCGACTGGACCCTGCGCGAGGCGATGCGCACGCGGCCGTTCTGGGGCCTGGTGTGGATATTCTTTTTCACTGCGATGGGTATGTTCACCATCATGGTGCAGACGGTGGCCTATCTGGT
>JAAOZY010000098.1 GCA_012274205.1 Betaproteobacteria bacterium | reverse complement strand
CCTTGGCGCCGGCCTGCAGGGCGCGCAGCTTGTGGCCGGGTTCGGCAGTGATCACAAGTACGGGAATGTAACCTTCCGTTTCGATCGCCTTGAGGTTTTCCATGACCTGAAAACCGTCCATGCCCGGCATTTTCAGATCGAGCAGAATCAGGTCGTAGCGGTGCTCGCGATGCAGCGCGGCGACGGCATGTGGATCCATGGTCGAGCTCACGCGGGTATAGCCGGCTTCCTTCAGGATTTCCTCGAGCAACTGCACATTGGACTCCTGATCGTCCACGATCAGCACATTTGCGTTCAGAATTTCAGTATCGGTAATCATTGAATCGCTTCCTTTTCGCGCTTGTGTGCAGCTTGTGCCGCCGAGTATTCCAGTGCGACGCCCAAGGCGTCCATGAACTCGTTAAGCACGATGGGTTTGGTGAGATAGCGGAAAAATCCCGCCTCCAGGCCTTTCTTGACGTCGTCTGACATCGCATTCGCGCTGATCGCCACGATCGGAATATGCGTGGTCGACGGGCTTGCATGCAGCATTGTCATGGCCTCGATGCCGCTGATGCCGGGCAGATTGATGTCCATCAGGATCACATCCGGCAGGAATTCGCGCGCGAGCTCGATGCCGAGCTTCCCGTCTGCGGCGCTGAGCAGGCGCAGATCGGATCGGCGTGCGATCAGTTCCTCGACCAGGCGCAGGTTGGCCGGATTGTCCTCGACATAGAGCAGCGTGCGCACAGCAGCGCCGGCCGCGGCCCGGGGCAGGACGGCCGCGGCGAAATGATCCGCTTCGCTGCTGAGCCGGGGTGCCGCGCATTGCGCCAATTCGATCCAGAACGTGGTGCCCGCACCCACCGTGCTGTCGACGCCGATGCTGCCGCCCATCAACTCGACCAGGCGCTTGGCCACCACCAGGCCGATCCCCGTGCCTTCCTCGACGCCGGCCTCTTTTCCGAGGCGGTTGAACGGCTGGAACAGCTGCGCCAGCTTCTCCGCAGGCAATCCGGCGCCGCTGTCCCTCACGCTGATGCGCACCGATGCGGGCGCCAGCGCCACGCAGTCCACGGCGACCGTGCCATCGGGCTTGTTGTACTTGATTGCGTTGAAAAGAAGATTGATCAGCACCTGCTTCAGCCGGGTTCTGTCGGCGAGGACGAAGCTCGACGTGTCGAAGTACGGGAAGCGCATGCCGATGCCGCGCAGCCGCGCCTGCGGCTCTATCATGGCCCGGCATTCGAGCATGACCTCGTTCAGCGCAACCGGCTCCTGCGACAGCGTCAGCCTGCCGGACTCGATGCGCGCGAGGTCGAGAATTTCGTTGATCAATTCCAGCAGGTACCACCCGGCCTTGAGAATCTGGTCCAGGCTGCGCTTCTGCGACGGCGTCGGCGGCGGCGTACCCGATTCAATGACCTGCGCAAAACCGAGCACCGCGTTGAGCGGCGTGCGCAGCTCATGGCTCATGCTGGAAAGGAAATCCGATTTGGCGAGGTTGGCCTTGTCGGCGACGGAGCGGGCGTTCTCCAGCTCGGCGTTCTTTTCCTGCAGCGCCCGGTCCAGGCGTTTGCTTTCGGTGACGTCCCGCGCCGCTGCGAACACGCCTTTCAGTGCTCCGCTCCCGTCGTAGAAGGCGGTAGCGTTGTAGGACACCTCGGTTTGCCTGCCGTCGCGCGCGCGCGCGATGAGTTCGTAGTTGCTGAGCTTCTTTTCGCGCAGCACCCGCTCGATGCCGGCCTCGGCCCGCCCCGGATCGGTGAAGTAATTCTTGAACGGCGTGCCGATCAGTTCGCCACGCGCGCAGCCTGCGAGCGCCTCCATCTGATTGTTGACGTCGGTAATGATGCCGGACGGATCGGTGGTCATGATCGGGTCGATGTTCGATTCGAACAGCGAGCGGGTGTAGACCTGATGCTCGCGCAAAGCCTCTTGTGTCGCGTATTCCCCGGTGACGTCGCGGAACACCAACACGGCGCCGACCACCTTGGCGTCGCGGTCGCGGATCGGGGCGCAGCAGTCGGCGATGGCGCACTCGCTGCCGTCGCGCGCGACCAGTATGGTGTGGTTCGCGAGGCCCTGGACGGTGCCGCGCGCCAGGGTTTCCGTCACCGGGATCGCCGCGGGCAGGCGGGTTTCCTGGCTGATGATGTGAAAGATTTCGTCCACTGGGCGCCCGACCGCTTGCGCCTGCGTCCAGCCGGTGAGCCGTTGGGCCAGGGGATTCAGCAGTGTTACGCGCCCTTCGGCATCGGTGGCGATCACGCCGTCAGCGATGGAATTGAGCGTGACGGTGAGCCGTTCTTCGTTGATCTGCAAGGTGGCGTTGGCTTGCTGCAGTTGCCGGTTGATGCGTTCCTGGGCGTCGAGCAGGTGCTGGGTTTCGATGTGGACCAGATTCTTCAGCCGATGCCGGGATTCCCGGAAGATCAGATTGGCGAAGGCCAGCGCAGACAGCAGCGCAAACAGGCTGGATGCAATAATCGCGGCCAGCAGCCGGCGCATGTTCGACTGGAACGCCGCTTCCTGCTGCGCCAGCACGCCCTGCTCCAGCTGCTGGAAGCTGCGCATCCCGGCGCGAATCGAATCCATCAGCTGCTTGCCCCGCGCTTCACCCGCGGCCGACGCTGCGGCGCCCTGGTCCTGCTGGCGGCGCAGCGCGATGTTGTCCGCCATGTCAGCCAGTTTGGCGTCTACCAGAGGTGCCAGTGCGTCCAGATAGTCCTGTGCGCCACCGGCCAGGGCCAGCAGGCGCAAATCGGCCAGATGGCCGCGGACGCCGTCGCGCACCGCCACATATTGTTCCAGAAAGTTGGCGTCGCCGGTCAGCGCATAGCCGCGCTGGCCGGATTCGGCGTCGATCAGATCAGACAACAGGCTGTCGGCGCGAATGATCAAATCGTAGGTCTGCGTCCGCGCCGCTGCGGCTGCCTCGAGCTGCCTGAACGCACCCAGCGACAGGACCACCACCAGCGCAACCAGCAGCGCCGCCGCAGCGAGGGAAACCGCGATTTGCTTTGTCGCTTTCAAGGGACCTCGGCTTCGTGCGCGACCAGCACGCAACGCGACGCCGGCGCCATGGCCGGAGCGCCGCTGCGGTCCGCGCGGGCGGCGTTCATTTGCGGCGCAGGGCGCGCACGGTTGTGCCCGCGCCTTCCCGCTGTTGCGCCAGCTGCGGCTGCGGCGCACGCTCCTGCCGCAGAAGCAGGTCCGGCAGCAGGCGCGCGAATTCCTTCTTTACGACCTGGTAACACTCGCACACCTGGGACTCCAGCCCGGCGCGGTCGATTACGGTGATGTGCCCGCGGCGGTAGCTGATCACGCCCGCCTGCTGCAATTTTCCGGCAGCCTCGGTCACGCCTTCGCGGCGCACCCCGAGCATGCTCGCGACCAGCTCCTGCGTCATGATCAGTTCGTTCGTCGGCATGCGATCCAGCGTCAGCAGCAGCCAGCGGCATAGCTGCTGCACCAGCGAATGGTGCCGGTTACATGCCGCGGTCTGCGACATCTGCGTGATCAGCGCCTGGGTGTAGCGCAGCAGCAGCAGCTGCATCGCCCCGGCGCGCTTGAATTCCTGCGCCAACAGCTGCGCTTTCAGGCGGTAGCCCTGACCCCCGGTCTGAACGACGGCGCGGCTGGGCGTGGTATTGCCGCCCATGAACAGTGAAATGCCGAGCACGCCTTCGTTACCCACGCCCGCAATTTCGGAGGAGGCGCCGTTCTCCATGACGTAGTGCAGGGACAGGATTGCCGTCGTCGGGAAATAGACGTGCTGCAGCAGGCCGCCGGACTCGTAGAGTACGTCGCCAAGTCGCATGTCGACCGGCTCCAGATTCGGCGCCAGGCGCTCGAACTCCTCAGTGGCCAGGGCGGCAAGAAGGTGATTCTGATTCGGGCTTTGCAGCGCGGGCATGGGCGGTCTACAGCCTTCCATCGTGGAGTGAAACTGCCAGCGGGCAGGCCGGGGTCAGGGCAAGACTACGGCCCGATGTTGGCAAGCGTAGCAGGTAAGCGTGTGTTCATATGTACGCTAACCAACATAAACCGGATTTCCTGCAACTCCGCGACCCGGCGCATGTGTACGGCAACGTACAGACCCTGAATGCGGCACACCGGACAATTCTTGCCTGGGTGTGCGCGCTATCGGCCTTTTAGCCGGTTGCATACCCGATTTGGCCATCGCAGGAGGCATGCATGAACCGGGATCGGATCGCAGGCAACTTCAAGCAATTCGGCGGCAAGCTGAGGCAGCAGTGGGGCAGGCTTACCCACGACGACACCGGCGTGGACGCCGGCAAGCGCGACCAGCTGGCCGGAAGCATTCAGGCACGGCATGGCAGGTCGCAAGAGGAAGCCGAGCGCCAGCTGCGCGAATTCCTCGATCGCAATCGCAACTGGAATCCTTCCAGCCATTGAATTCGAACGCAATAACCACTATGGAAAATCCATGAACATATTCAAGCAAGCACTGTTCGCGCTGTTCGCACTGACGGCGCTGATTCCGCCAGCATTTTTCCCGAGCGTTGCGCAGGCGCAGCAGTCCGCCTACGCTGCGACGGCCCCCAGGATCGACGGCTTCGACGTGGAGCCTGCGCCGCGGCTGGTCGCGGGTCGCGATCTGTTGTTCACCCTCTACGGCAGTCCCGGCGGGGCGGCCACCATCCGCATCGACGGCGTGGTGGACAGATACGCGCTGCAGGAAGTGGAAGCCGGCGTATATGAAGGCACGTACACCATCCGCAGCAAGGACCGCATGAGCGCCGGTACCACGGTCACCGCGAATCTGCGCCACGGAAATCAAATCGCAAGCGCGGTTCTGGATGAGTCCCTGCTTGCCGGCGCCGCGTCGCGTTCCGAAGTAAAACGCGCGGCCGACGCCGCGACCCGGGCGGCGGCGGTCAAGATCGACCGCTTCGAAGCGGATCCGGCGGCGCGCCTGGCTGCGGGCGAGGCGCTGTTCTTTTCCCTGTCAGGCACCCCCGGGGCGAAGGCCAGCATCCGGATCAACGGCGTGAAGGGCAAGCTGTTCCTTACGGAAGTTGCCGCCGGCGTCTATGAGGGCGTGTAT
>JAAOZY010000097.1 GCA_012274205.1 Betaproteobacteria bacterium | reverse complement strand
TTGGGGGTGTTGGCCTCGATCGCGCGGTTGCGCGTCATCGGCGCCATGACGATGCGGTTCTTGAGCTGCAGCGAGCCTGCGGCGAGGGGTTCGAATAGCATGGCAGTCCTTTTTATTGATTTCGGCGCAAGCCATGGTAGTGGGGGTGAAACGCCGGATTGCAAGGCCGGCGCCCGCGCAAGCACCGACCGCTAAGCGTAGGCAGGCGGCGGCGCGAACGCGTAATACTCGCGCTCGATCAGCCGGGCGAAGCGGATGGTGGACAGGTCGCCGTACTGCGGTCCGACGATCTGCACGCTCAGCGGCAGCCTCTCGGGCGAGAGCCCGATCGGCGCGGCGGTGCCGGGCAGGTAGCACATGCCGGCGATGCCGGCCCACCACATCTGCGTGGTCGCCGGCTGCGGCTTGCCGTTGACGCTGATCATGCGCTCCCAGCGCTCGCCCGGCATCGAATGCGGGAACGCCGCAGTCGCCGCATTCGGGCACAGCAGCACGTCCCAGTCGCGGAAGAATTCGGCCCAGGCGAGGCGCATCTGGTGGCGGCGGTTGGAGGCGGTGAGCCAGTCCTTGTGCGGCTGCGTGTTGGCGCGCAGCATCTGCGCGTAGTAGCCCTCGTCTTCGGCGCCGAGCTTTTGCCGCGCCGCAAGCATGGCGGCGAACGCGTCCGGCGTCAGCCGGCCCGAGGTCGCGCCGCGCAGAAGCTGGATGAACACGCGGTGCGCTTCGCCCAGATCGAAGGCGGGGCGCGCGCGCTCGGACACGATCGCGCCGCGGCTGGCGAGGAACTGCGCCAGCCTGCGGATGGCGTGGCGCACGCTCGAATCGGTCTCGGCGGTGGGATGCGATTCGAGCACCGCCACGCGCCAGCCGCGCAAGCTCTTGCGCTGCGGCCTGGGCAGCGCGAGCTTCCAGCCCGCGCCCTCGATCGCATCGGGCCCGGCCATGATGTTGAACGCGAGTTCGAGGTCGGCGGCGCTGCGCGCGAGCGGCCCGATCGCGGAAATGTCCGCCGGATGCGCGCTGCCGGGCAGCGCATGCCCGGCCATCGAGCACACGCCCCAGCTCGGCTTGTGGCCGTACACGCCGCAGTAATGCGCCGGATTGCGGATCGATCCGCCGATGTCGCTGCCGGCCTCGAGCCCGGTGAGCCCGGCGGCGAGCGCAGCCGCGGAACCGCCCGAGGAGCCGCCGGGCGTGCGCTCGTGCTTCCACGGATTCACCGTCTTGCCGTACACCGGGTTCACCGTCTCCCAGTCCGCCAGCAGCGTCGGCACGTTCGACTTGCCGAACACATTGCCGCCGGCGCGGCGCAAGCGCTCCACCGCGAGCGCGTCGGTGCGCACCGGGGTATTGCAGTATTCCGCCAGTCCCCAGGTGGTGGGCAAGCCGGCGACGTCGAAGGACTCTTTCACCGTCAGCGGCAGCCCGGCGAGCGGGCCGCGCTTGGCGCCCTTGCGGTCGAAGGCGCGGGCGCGCTTGCGCGCCGCGTCCAGGTCCAGCACCGGCAGCGCATTGAGCGCGTCGTCGTAGCGTTCGATGCGCGCGGCGTAGTGATCGAGCAGTTCGAGCGCGCCGATCTTGCCCGAACGCAGGGCGCGGATGAGTTTTGTCGCCGGCCAGAATGCGATGTCCATGTAGGGGCTACTCCTGTGCGCGGGATTGGAAATGGCGGGATAGCGGACGATAGTACCGAAGGCGCCGCGCATCGCGCAAGCGCACAGCCGGCGCCCTTATGCGGGCGCGCGCCCGAGGCGCCGCTCGATCTGCGCGCGCCATTCGGGCGACAATTCCGGCACTTCCAGCGCGCGCTCGAGGATGTGCGCCGCATCGGCGCCGCCGCGCTTCATGTAGGCCTCGAACAGCGGCCTGATCGCCACCCTGGGATTGCCACGCTCGATCACATCCACGGTGTCGCCGGCTTCGATCACGCCTTCGCGCATCACGCTGAGATAGCAGCCGGTGAGCGCCGCCCGCGAAAACATCCTCGGCATGTGCTCATCGCCGAAGCGCATGCCGAGCTTGTAGCAGGGCACGCGCGGCTGGCTCACGGCGAACAGCGCGCTGCCGATCTGCAGCCGGTCGCCGATGCAGCGCTCGGTCTCGTCCAGGCCCGCGATGCTGAGGTTTTCGCCGAACTGGCCCCAGCCCAGGTCGTCCCGGCCGAGCGCCTCGCGCCAGTAGGCGTAGTGATCGGTGGAATAGGCGTACACCGCCTTGTGCAGGCCGCCGTGATTTTCCAGGTCTGCCTGGCCGTCGCCCTCGAGGTTGCAGCTGCCGACGCGCACCGGCCCGCTGACCGGCTGCTTGAAGATGCCCGTCCTGATTGAGCCCTGGCCGTATTGCACCTGCGCCGGCCGCGCGACATTCACCGAAATCAGTTTCATGGGCATGGCCCAGTCTAGCCGAATTAGGATCCCGCCTGCGGCAGCGCCTCAGCGCGCCGGCGGTTCGTCGGCTTTGCGCTTGGCCGGCTCCGGCGCCGCCGGAGCCGGCTGTTTTTGCGGCTGCAGCTTGTCGATTTGCTCCTTGGGCCTGCCCGAAAGCCGCAAGCGATCGTCGTAGGCAAGCGCCGTGTCGTCGATCACCCGGCCGCCGATTGTCGCGACGACACGCGGGCCGCGCACGGTTTCGCCGCGCTTGTACCAGGGCGGCGGCATATTGGACAACTTGGTCTGGCCGGTGGCCGGCTCGCGCCAGGAATACACCTGGGCGGCCGCCGGCGCAGCCGCCACGAGGAGCGCTGCAGCGAGGCCCGAGCAGAAGATATGGCGATATTGCAAAGTATTCTTCATCTGCGAGGTGTCGGAGGCCGTTGTGCGCTTAAAATGCGATGCATATTTTAAGCATGCGGCAGCCGGCCTCCACAGGAAGAAAATCACAATTTTGCAATTCTTAACAATCTGTTTCCCCGACGCGGGTCGGGCCGCGCCAGGCGTGGACCATGGCCCCGGAACGGCCGCAGGCAATCGATGAGCAGCGCCGCGCCTACGGCACGCTCGCTGCTGAAGGACGTGTTCGGCTACGCCGCCTTCCGCGGCCCGCAGGAGGAGATCGTGCGCCACGTCGCCGGCGGCGGCGACTGCCTGGTGCTGATGCCCACCGGCGGCGGCAAGTCCCTGTGCTATCAGATCCCGGCGCTGCTGCGCCCGGGCACCGGCATCGTGGTGTCGCCGCTGATCGCGCTGATGCAGGATCAGGTGGCGGCGCTGCGCGAGGCGGGCGTGCGCGCGGCGTTCCTGAATTCCTCGCTGTCGGCCGCAGACGCGGCCGCGGTCGAGCGCGGCCTCACCAATGGCGACTACGACCTCGTCTACGTCGCGCCCGAGCGCGCGCTGATGCCGCGCTTCCTCGAACAGCTCGGGCAGCTGTACGCGCGCGGCCATATCGCCCTGTTCGCCATCGACGAGGCGCACTGCGTGTCGCAGTGGGGCCACGACTTCCGCCCGGAATACATCCAGCTCGCGCAACTGCACCAGCGCTTCCCCGAAGTGCCGCGCATCGCGCTCACTGCCACCGCCGACCAGACCACGCGCGACGAAATCGTGCAGCGCCTCGCGCTCGAAGGCGCGCGCACCTTCGTCTCCAGCTTCGACCGGCCCAACATCCGTTACCGCATCGTGGAGAAGGCCAACGCGCGCGCGCAGCTGCTCGCGTTCCTGCGCGCCGAGCACGCGGGCGAGGCCGGCATCGTCTACTGCATGTCGCGGCGCAAGGTGGAGGAGACCGCGGCCTGGCTCGCCGAACAGGGCGTGAACGCGCTGCCCTACCACGCCGGCATGGACGCGGACACGCGCAACCGGCACCAGGCGCGCTTCCAGCGCGAAGAGGGCATCGTCATGGTGGCGACCATCGCCTTCGGCATGGGCATAGACAAGCCCGACGTGCGCTTCGTCGCGCATCTCGACCTGCCCAAGAGCATCGAGGGCTATTACCAGGAGACCGGCCGCGCCGGCCGCGACGGCCTGCCCGCGGATGCGTGGATGGCCTACGGCCTGGGCGATGTGGTCAACCAGCGGCGCATGATCGACGCCTCCACCGGCGAGCCGCAGTTCAAGCGCATCGCCGCGGCCAAGCTCGATGCGCTGCTCGGGCTGTGCGAAGCGAGCACCTGCCGCCGCGTGCGCCTGCTCGCCTATTTCGACGAAGTCTCGGAGCCCTGCGGCAATTGCGACGTCTGCCTCGAGCCGCCGCAGGTGTGGGACGGCACGGTGGCGGCGCAGAAGGCGCTGTCCTGCGTCTATCGCACCGGCCAGCGCTTCGGCGCGGTGCACCTGGTCGACTTGCTGCTGGGCAAGGAGACCGAGCGCGCGCTGCAGTGGAACCACCACGAACTCAGCACCTTCGGCATCGGCAAGGAGCTGGACGAGAAGGCCTGGCGCGCGGTGTTCCGCCAGCTGGTGGCGCAGGGCCTGCTCGCGGTGGACCACGCCGGCCACGGCTCGCTGCTGCTTGCGGGCGAGAGCCGCGCGGTGCTCGCTGGCGCGCAGACGGTGCATCTGCGCCATATGCAGGCGGGCAAGACCAAGGCGGCGTCGAAGCGCTCGACTGCGGCTGCCGCGGGACTGGATGGCGCGGCCGAACAAGCGTGGCAACGCCTGCGCGCGTGGCGCACCGGCGTGGCGAAGGAGCACGGCGTGCCCGCCTATGTGGTGTTCCACGACGCGACGCTGGCCGAGCTCGCGCGCACGCGCCCGCAGAGCGAGGACGAACTCGGCCGCGTTTCGGGCGTGGGCGCGCGCAAGCTCGAGCACTACGGCGCGGCGCTGCTGGAGCTGCTGCGCGACTGAAGGCAAAGGCGCGCGCAAGGGTTTTGCGCTGCGATAATTATTCCTTAAGCTTTGCCGCCTAAAGTGCGCTCCATCGTTCGTCACCGATGGAGGCAACATGAATCGCTTCAAACCCATGGCCGCTGCGGCGCTGGCGGCTGCGCTCGCCCTGCCGGGCGTGCACGCTACGGCCGCCACGCCGGCGGAAATTCAGCAGGCGCTCGAAGCCGGGGCGCGCGCCGCCGCGCCCGGCTTCGGCGGCTTTTCGGCCGAGCGCGGGCAGCGCTTCTTCAATTCCACGCACGGCAACGAATGGAGCTGCGCCTCCTGCCACACCGTCAGGCCTGCCCAGCCGGGCAAGCATGCGAAGACCGGCAAGGAAATCGCGCCGATGGCGCCGGCGGCGAATCCACAGCGCTTCACCGATGCAGCGAAAGTGGAAAAGTGGTTCAAGCGCAATTGCAACGACGTGCTCGGCCGCGCCTGCAGCGCCCAGGAAAAGGGCGACGTGCTGGCCTATCTGATGTCGATCGCGAAATAAGGGGAAGGCAATGAACAGAGTTATCCAGATAAGAATGTCCGACGCCGTGGTGTGGGCGGTTTCGCTGCTGTTCGCCTTCGGCCTGCTGCTCAACGAAGCCGTGGCGGAGACGCGCCTGCCTGCAGCCGCGAACGACAAATGGAAGGCCGAATGCGGCAGCTGCCATATCGCCTATGCGCCCGCGCTGCTGCCCGCCGCCGCATGGCGCCGCGTGATGGCGGGCCTGGACCGGCATTTCGGCACCGACGCGAGCCTGGATGCGGCGAGCGCGGCCGAAATCGGCGCCTTCCTCGAGCGCAATGCCGCCAGCGGCAAACGCGCCGCTGACACCGGCGCGCTGCGCATCACCGAGTCGCGCTGGTTCCTGCGCCAGCACGACGAAGTGCGCGCCTCCGCGTGGAAGAATCCGAAGGTCCGGACCGCGGCCAACTGCAGCGCCTGCCACAGCGGCGCCGAGCGCGGCGATTTCGACGAAGACCATGTGCGCATACCACGCTGACCGGGGAGCGCCATGAACAAGCAACGCATACTCGTATGGGACCTGCCGACGCGGGTGTTCCACTGGCTGCTGGCCGCGTCCTTCCTCGGCGCCTGGCTCAGCGCCGAGTCCGAACGCTACCGCGACATCCACGTCGCGCTCGGCTACACCGTGCTCGGCCTGGTCGCGTTCCGCCTCGTCTGGGGCCTGATCGGCACGCGCTATGCGCGCTTTGCCTCGTTTCCGATCGCGCCGCGGCGCATCGTGCACTACCTCAAGTCGCTGCTCACGCCTGCGCCGCAGCACCATATCGGGCACAACCCGGCGGGCAGTCTGGCGATCTACGCGCTGCTCGCGCTGGCGCTGCTGGTCGGCGCCAGCGGCTATGCCGCCTACAACGAGATCGGCGGCGAAGCGCTGGCGCAGTTGCACGAAGGCGTGGCGAGTGCGATGCTAGGACTGGTCCTGATTCATATCGGCGCAGTCATCGTGAGCAGTCTGATCCACCGGGAAAACCTCGCCGCCGCCATGCTCAATGGCCACAAACGCGGCCATGCGGGCGAAGGCATCCGCAGCAAACACTGGTTCGTCGCCGCCGTCGTGCTGGTCGCGACCGCGGGTTTCTGGGCCGGCAGCGCCGGGCTGCTGCCGGATGCGATCGGCATACCGCTGTCCGCGGCGCTGTCGCAGCCGGCGCAGGGCGGGCGCGGCTGATGCGGAACAAGGTTTAAACGTGCGCATACTCCTGGTCGAGGACGACCAGCTGCTCGGCGACGGCGTCAAGGCCGGCCTGGCGCAGTCCGGCTTCAACGTCGACTGGGTCAGGGATGGCGTCGCGGCGGAACTCGCGCTCAAGACCGGCGAATATGCCGGTGTGGTGCTCGACCTCGGCCTGCCGCGGCTCGCCGGCATGGAGCTGCTGGCGCGCCAGCGCGCGCTCGGCAACAAGGTGCCGGTGCTGATCCTGACCGCGCGCGACCGCGTCGAAGACCGCATCAAAGGCCTGGACGCGGGCGCCGACGATTACCTGATCAAGCCGTTCGACCTGCATGAGCTCGCGGCGCGCCTGCGCGCGCTGGTGCGCCGCGCGAGCGGCGCAGCCGCGCCCAGGCTGCAGGTAGCGGGCATCGAACTCGATCCCGCCGCGCGCAGCGTGCGCTACCGCGGCCAGCCGGTGGAGCTGTCGCTGCGCGAGTTCGCGCTGCTGCAGGAACTGATGCTCAACGCCGGCCGGGTGCTGTCGCGCGAGCAATTGGCGCAGCGCCTGTATGCCTGGGGCGAGGAAATCGAGAGCAATGCGATCGAGGTGCACGTGCACCACTTGCGCCGCAAGCTGGCGCCGGAGCTGGTGCGCACCGTGCGCGGCGTCGGCTACATGCTGCCGCGGGAGGCGGCGTGAGCGGGCAGGCGCACGCCTATTCGCTCAGGCAGCGCCTGCTGCTGAGCCTGCTCGCGAGCATCGCGCTGGTGTGGCTCGCCACCGCGGTGTTCAGCTATGTCGACGCGCGCCACGAGCTCGACGAGCTGCTCGATGCGCACCTGGCGCAATCGGTGGCGCTGCTGCTGGCGCAGACCGGGCACGAGCCGGAGGAAATCGATACCGAGCACATGGCGCAGCTGCACAAGCGCGCGCGCAACGTGGCGATCCAGATGTGGGAGAACGGCAGCACCCTGCGCCTGCATTCGGCCAGCGCGCCGGCCGCACGCCTGTCGCCGCAGGACGAGGGCTTCAGCGACGCGACCATCGCCGGCAAGCGCTGGCGCGTATTCAGCGCCTGGGATGCCCGGCGGCATTATCTGGTGCAGGTGGGCGAGCGCTACGAGACGCGCGACGAGATCGCGCTGAGCCTGGTGAAGAATCTGCTGCTGCCGCTGCTGTTCGCGCTGCCTTTGCTCGGGCTGCTGGTCTGGATCAATGTCGCGCGCGGCCTGCGGCCGCTCGCGCTGCTGGGCCGGCAGGTGGCCGAGCGCGAACCGGGCAAGCTCGATGCGCTCGATGCCGGCGCGATACCGGCGGAGGTGCGGCCGCTGGTGGAGAACCTCAACCGGCTGTTCGCCCGCGTGGCGCAGCTGATCGACAAGGAACGCCGCTTCACCGCCGACGCGGCGCATGAATTGCGCACGCCGCTCGCCGGCCTGAAGACGCAGGCGCAGGTGGCGCGCGCATCGGTCGATGAGGCCGAGCGCGCGCGCGCGCTCGATCAGGTGCTCGCCGGCTGCGACCGCGCCAGCCATCTGGTGCAGCAGTTGCTCACGCTCGCGCGCCTCGATCCGGATCAGCCCGGCGAGCCGGCGCAAGCCTGCGACCTGCAGGCGCTGGCGCGCGCGGCAGTGGCCGAGCTCGCGCCCTATGCCTGGTCGAAGCAGGTCGATATCGAGCTTGCCGAAGGCGCGGCGCTGGAACTGCGCGGGCATGCCGGGCTCATCGCCATTCTGCTGCGCAACCTCATCGACAACGCCATCCGCTACAGCCCGGCGGGCGGCAGCGTGCGCGTGCGCGCGGCGCGCGAGGGCGCAGCCGCGGTGCTCACGGTGAGCGACCAGGGCCCGGGCATTCCTGTGGATGAGCGCGCCAGGGTCGGCCAGCGCTTCTACCGCATCCTCGGCAACGACGCGTTCGGCAGCGGCCTCGGCCTGTCGATCGTGAAGCGCATCGCCGAGCTGCACCGCGCGAGCGTCGGCCTGGACGAAGGCGAGCAGGGCAAAGGCCTCGCGGTCAGCGTCAGCTTCGACAACTAAGAGTCCGTAACAAACGTCTTTTTGTTACGGGCCGAATTAGGGGAGCACGAGGGGAGTTATCCCCTCGTTTTGTTACAGACTCGAAGAGTCCGTAACAAACGTCTTTTTGTTACGGGCCGAATTAGGGGAGCACGAGGGGAGTTATCCCCTCGTTTTGTTGCAAACGCTAGAGTAGCAGCAGCATCACCACCCCGGCCACCGTCAGCGCCGCGCCCAGCGCCACGCGCGGCGGCACGCGCTCGTGGCGCAGGAACGCGAGGCTGAGCGCCAGCGTAAACAGCGGATAGGTGGCGACGATGGGCGACACCAGCGCCACCTTGCCCTTGCCCAGCGCGGCGTACATCAGGAACAGGCTCGCGCCGTTGAACAGGCCGGTGGCGACGAACCAGGGCAGGGCGCGCCGGTCGGCCGGCGCGCGCACGCCGCGCAGGCGCGTCACCGCGAGGATCACCACGGCGGACATGGTGTAGCCGATCAGCCCGGCGGCGTAGGGACTGTCCCACAGCGCCAGCCCGGCCTTGGTCAGCACCTGCGCCACGGCGCGCAGCGCCGCCGCCGCGAACGGCAGCGCCAGCGCCCACAGCGGCCAGCTGCGCGCGAGCGCGCCGCCGCCCCAGGTGAGGGCCAGCATGCCGAGCACGATGGCGGCGGTGCCGAGCACGTTGCCCGCGCTCAGGCCCTCGCCGAGGAACAGGATCGCGCCCGACAGCGCGAACAGCGGCGTGGTGCAGGAGACGGCGCTGGTGATGGTCGGCCCCATGCGCTGGTTGCCGCTGTAGGTGAGCAGCGTCACCGCCGCCGGAAAGAACAG
>JAAOZY010000096.1 GCA_012274205.1 Betaproteobacteria bacterium | reverse complement strand
TCGTCTTCGGCGTGATGTTCTACTCCATTTACGCCCACCGCAAGTCGGTGGGCCACAAGGCCGCGCAGTTCCACGAGAACACCACCGTGGAAATCATCTGGACCGTAATCCCGTTCCTGATCCTCATCGGCATGGCCTGGCCAGCGACCAGGGCGGTGATCGATTTCAAGAACACGTCCAACCCCGACATCACGATCAAGGCCACCGGCTACCAGTGGAAATGGGGCTACGACTACCTCAAGGGCGAAGGCGAAGGCATCTCGTTCCTGTCCACTCTGGCTACGCCGCAGGATCAGATCCACAACCAGAAGCCCAAGGACGAAAACTACCTGCTCGAAGTGGATAACCCGCTGGTGGTGCCGGTGGGTAAAAAGGTGCGCGTGCTGACAACCGCCGACGACGTGATCCACTCATTCTGGGTGCCGGCCTTCGGCATCAAACAGGACGCGATTCCGGGTTTCGTGCGCGACACCTGGTTCCGCGCCGACAAGGAAGGCACCTACCGCGGCCAGTGCGCCGAACTGTGCGGCAAGGACCACGGTTTCATGCCGATCGTGGTCGACGTGGTGTCGCAGGAAAAATACACGCAATGGGTTGCCGACCGGAAAGCAAAGGCGGCCGCCGCGGCCGAGGATCCGAACAAGCAATGGACCATGGCCGGCCTCCAGGCCAGGGGCGAGAAAGTGTATGCCGCCAATTGCGCTGCCTGCCATCAGCCGACGGGCAAGGGAATGCCGCCGACGTTCCCGGCGCTGGACGGCTCCAAGATTGCGACCGGCGACAAGGCGGCGCATATCAACCGGGTACTCAACGGCAAGCCCGGCACTGCCATGGTGGCCTTCGGCAAGCAGCTGTCGGACACCGACATCGCCGCCGTGATTACGTATGAGCGCAACGCCTGGGGCAACAAGACGGGCGACATGGTGCAACCAGCCGAAGTCAAAGCGGCAAGAAAGTAAGGGCGCCTGACAGTATTATTGTTAGGCGCATGATTTAGGGGAGCACGAGGGGAGACGACCCGAAGGAAGTCCCCGAAGGGGATTTCCCCTCGTTTGGTAAGACGCTCTAACGAACAGATTTTCAGGAGAAATGCATGAGCGCAGTCATCGACGTCCACGGCCACGGTCACGCAGCTGATCACGACGACCACGCGCACCCGCCCTCGGGCTTGATGCGCTGGGTGACCACCACCAACCACAAGGACATCGGCACGATGTACCTGTGGTTCTCGTTCACCATGCTGCTCATCGGCGGGGTGCTGGCGCTGACCATACGCGCCGAACTGTTCGAGCCCGGCCTGCAGATCGTAACGCCGGAGTTCTTCAACCAGCTCACCACCATGCACGGCCTGATCATGGTGTTCGGCGCGATCATGCCGGCCTTCGTCGGTTTCGCCAACTGGCAGATACCGATGATGATAGGCGCGCCCGACATGGCGTTTGCGCGCATGAATAACTGGAGCTTCTGGCTGCTGCCGGTGGCTGCGTCGCTGCTGATAATTTCGTTTTTCGTTCCGGGCGGCGCTCCGGGCGCGGGCTGGACCATCTACGCGCCGCTGTCGATCCAGATGGGTCCGGGCATGGACCTCGGCATATTCGCGCTGCATATCATGGGCGCCTCCAGCATCATGGGCTCGATCAACATCATCACCACCATCCTCAATATGCGCGCGCCGGGGATGACGCTGATGAAAATGCCGATGTTCGTGTGGACCTGGCTGATCACGGCCTATCTGCTGATCGCGGTGATGCCGGTGCTCGCCGGCGCCATCACCATGCTGCTCGCCGACCGCCACTTCGGCACTTCGTTCTTCAACGCCGCGGGCGGCGGCGACCCGGTGATGTTCCAGCACATCTTCTGGTTCTTCGGCCATCCCGAGGTCTACATCATGATCCTGCCCGCGTTCGGCATCATCAGCCAGGTGATCCCGACGTTCGCGCGCAAACCCCTGTTCGGCTACGCTTCGATGGTGTATGCGACCTCCTCGATCGCGATCCTGTCCTTCATCGTCTGGGCGCACCACATGTTTACTGTGGGGCTGCCCACCGCGGGGCTGCTGTTCTTCATGTACGCGACCATGCTGATCGCGGTGCCCACCGGGGTGAAGGTGTTCAACTGGCTGGCGACCATGTGGAAGGGCTCGATGACCTTCGAGACGCCGATGCTGTTCGCAGTCGGCTTCATTTTCGTGTTCACCATGGGCGGCTTCACCGGCCTGATGCTCGCGATCATGCCGGTGGACGTGCAGTTGCAGGATACCTATTATGTGGTCGCGCATTTCCACTACGTGCTGGTGGCAGGCTCGCTGTTCGCGATTTTTGCCGGCACCTATTTCTGGATTCCCAAGTGGACCGGCCGCATGTACGACGAAACCCTGGGCAAGTGGCACTTCTGGCTGTCGCTGGTGTTCTTTAACGTCACCTTCTTCCCGATGCACTTTCTAGGCCTCGCGGGCATGCCGCGGCGCATCCCTGACTACGCCAGCCAGTTCACCGACTTCAACCAGATCGCCAGCATCGGCGCGTTCGGTTTCGGTTTGTCCCAGCTGCTGTTCCTGTACATCGTGCTCAAATGCGGGCCGCTGGGCAAAGGCGAGAAAGCGCCGGCCAAGCCCTGGGAAGGCGCCGATACCCTGGAGTGGACCCATCTGCCCAGCCCGGCGCCATATCACAGCTTCGAGGAAGCGCCGGAAGTCAAGTGATGCAGGGGAACAGCATGGGAAGCGGGTACACCGGCAACAGGAAAACGGGGCTGATTCTGGCCGCGATCGCGCTCGGTTTCTTTTTCGCGATCATGCTCAGGTACTGGCTGGCAAAATGAACGCACCGGCTGCTTTCACTGCGCCCAACCGCCTCATGCTCAAAAAGCTGCTGGTGGCGGCGCTGGGCATGTTCGGATTCGGCTTCGCGCTGGTGCCGTTCTACAACAAGATATGCGAGGTCGCTGGCCTGCGCGAGCTGTGGCAGCCAGGCGAGGTCGAGGGCGCCGCAGCGAACACCCAGGTGGACCTGACGCGCACGGTGACGGTCGAATTCGATTCGAACACGCGCAAGCTGCCCTGGACGTTCAAACCGCGGACATCGAGCGTGCAAATCCACCCGGGCGAGCTGACCCAGGTGGTGTACGAGGTGAGGAACACGCTCGCCGAGCCGGTCACCGGGCAGGCGGTGCCCAGTTATGCGCCAAGGCAGGCGGTGCAATACTTCAGGAAGCTGGAGTGTTTCTGCTTCACCCAGCAGAAACTGGCCGCGGGCGAGGTGCGGGAGATGCCGGTCGTGTTCGTGATCGATCCGGGCCTGCCCAAGGACATCAATACGATCACGCTTTCCTACACCTTCTTCCGGGTGGATGGCGCGAACCGGAAGGTGAGTCCGGGGTGACGGTGGCGCAGGCGCAAAAAAAGGCGTCGCCGCTGCAGGTGGCGAAGGCCGTGTTCTGGTCCTGTCTCGGCATTCGCCGTCGCAGCGACTACGAAGCGGACAGCGTGAAGCTGAAGCCGCAGCAGGTGATCATCGCCGGCCTGATCGGGGCGGCGATCTTTGTTCTGAGTTTGATATTGCTGGTGCGCCTGGTCATCAGCCAGCTGGCATAAATCGAGGAGAGACAAGATGAGCGATCATGCTCAGCACTATTTCGTACCGCAGCCGTCCCACTGGATGATCGTTGGCTCGTTCGCGCTGCTGTTCATGGCGGGCGGCGCGGCGATGTGGTTCAACGGCGCGGACATCGGCCGCTATGGCGTGCTGTTCGGTTTTGCCCTGCTCGTGTTCATGATGTTCCGCTGGTTCGGCGACGTGGTGCGCGAATCCGAGGCGGGAAAGTACGGCAAACAGGAGGACGTCTCCTTCCGCTGGGGCATGAGCTGGTTCATCTTCTCGGAGGTGATGTTCTTCGCCGCCTTTTTCGGCGCCTTGTTCTACGCGCGCGTGCTGTCCGTGCCCGATCTGGGCGGCCTCACCAGCAGGGAATTGCTGTGGCCGGACTTCAGCGCGCACTGGCCCAGCGCAGGCCCGGGCTTCAAGGAGCAATTTTCGCCCATGGCCGCGTGGGGCGTGCCTGCGCTGAACACCTTGCTGCTGCTCTCCTCGGGTGTCACCCTTACCATCGCCCACTTCGGCATGCTCGCGGGCAACCGCACCAAACTGAAGCTGTTCCTGTTCCTGACGATCGCGCTGGGGGTGACCTTCCTCGGGTTCCAGATATTCGAATATTCCCACGCCTATTCCGAGTTGAACCTCAAGCTCAGCACCGGCATCTACGGCACGACCTTTTTCATGCTTACGGGTTTCCATGGTTTTCACGTGACCATAGGCGTGATCATGCTGACCACCATGCTGTTTCGCTCGATTTTCGGGCACTTCAAGCCGGATCACCATTTCGCGTTCGAGGCGGTTGCGTGGTACTGGCACTTCGTCGACGTGGTGTGGCTGCTGCTGTTCATCTTCGTCTATTGGGTATAGCGCAGACGATCCGGCCGGCAGAGGGGGTGCCGTCCCAGTAGGGTTTCCTGCGAAGGACTTCAGACGCGCCGCACGCCGTGCGGCGCTGTCTTTTCAGCGTTGGGCCTGCCTACTGTATTTTTCCCGGAATCAGGCCGAAGTAGTAGCCGGCCATCAGCAACAGGAACAAGGTCAGCGACAGTCCGACGCGCAGCGCCAGGGCGCGCGCAGTGCGGTGCGACTGGCCGCGGTCATTGATCAGATAGAACAACGCCGAACCCAGGCTGCCGAGTATCAGTATGATGAACAGAATGACGACGATTTTCATTGCTGGCGCCAACGGAATTTTGCGAGTGTATCCCAGTCAAACCAGCGTTACCAGAAGAGCTGAAGCGGCATGCTAGCCAAGCGGCGTTTTCGACCTGCCTTCCTGCCCGGCGTTGCGGCGCTCGCCGCAATCGCGCTCACGGTTTCGCTGGGCAACTGGCAGACGCGCCGGGCCGAGGAAAAACTCGCCCTCGCGCGCGAGCTCGACGATGCCGCTAGCCATGCGGTGCTGGCGCTGCCTTCGGTGCCGGTGGACGCGCACGACTACGAATTCAGGCGCGTCAGCGTGCGTGGAGCGTACTCGCCCAAGTACGCGATCCTGCTGGACAACCGGGTGCTGAACGGCGCCGCCGGCTACCAGGTGCTGACGCCGCTCAGGATCGCCGGCGGCGACATGTACGTGCTGGTGAACCGCGGCTGGGTGGCCGCCGGACTGCGGCGCGACGTTCTGCCGCAGGTCGGCACGCCGGCGGGAAGCGTCGCCGTGGAAGGCGTTGCGATCATTCCCAGCGCCCACATTTTCGAGCTCGATGCAAAGACCGTCGAGGGCAGCGTGTGGCAGAACCTGGTTCTCGGGCGCTACGCGAAATGGTCCGGACTCAGACTGCAGCCGATCGTGCTGCAACAGACCAGCGATGCCGCAGACGGCTTGACGCGCGCCTGGGCCAGGCCGGACACCGGCGTAAACATACATCGCGGCTACGCCTTCCAGTGGTACGCGCTTGCAATCACCATACTGGTCACTTATGTCGCGCTCAGCTTCAAGCCCCAAACCTGAGCAGCGCGCCGGACGCAGGAAGCTGCTCCTGATCGCAGCTTTGTGCATCGCGCCGTTTGTCGCCGCATTGATCGCCTATTTCTATTGGCAGCCGCAGGGCGGCACCGGCAACTACGGCGAGCTCATTCCGGCGCATCCGCTGAGCGATCCGCCGCTGCGCCGCCTCGACCAGCGGGCGTTCAGGCTGTCGGCGCTGCGCGGCAAGTGGGTGCTGCTGCAGCTGGACCGGGCCGGATGCGACAGCGCCTGCCGCAGCAAACTGTACGACATGCGCCAGGTTCGTCTCGCGCAAGGGCGCGAGATGGATCGCGTCGAGCGCGTCTGGCTGATCCTGGACGAAGCGCCGCTGGAAACCATGCTGATGCGCGAATACGACGGCACGCGCATGCTGCGCGCCGGCGGCAGCCCGATCGTTGCCGAATTTCCGCCTCCGGGCGAGGCGCGCGAGCATATATACCTGATCGATCCGCATGGAAATCTCATGCTGCGTTTTCCGAGGAACGCCGATCCGCGCCGCATGCTCAAGGACCTGTCGCGCCTGCTGCGGGCATCGCGCATCGGTTAGGAGTAGCCCCGTGATAAACTCCAAACTTGATTTCTCCCGCTGAACTCATGGCCACACAGCTAATTCTCCAGGGCACGGCGCAGCGCATGCGCCAGTTCTATGCCCTGACCAAGCCGCGCGTGACCATGCTGGCTGTTTTCTGCGCGGTGATCGGCATGTTCCTCGCCACGCCGGGCATGGTGCCCTGGCGCGTGCTGTTCGCCGGCACCTTCGGCATCGCTCTGCTCGCGGGCGCGGCGTTCGCCATCAATTGCCTGATCGAACAGGAAATCGATGCCAAGATGGCGCGTACGCGCTGGCGGCCCTCGGCGCGCGGCGAGTTGAGTTCCCTGCAGACCATCGTCTTTGCCGGCGTGATCGGCGGCATCGGCATGTTCCTGCTCTATCGCTATGTCAACGCGCTCACCATGTGGCTGACCTTCGGCACCTTTGTCGGCTACGCCATCATCTATACGATCCTGCTGAAACCCGCCACGCCGCAGAACATCGTCATCGGCGGGCTCTCCGGTGCGATGCCGCCGCTGCTGGGCTGGACCGCGGTCACTGGGGATGTGGCGCCCGAGGCGCTGCTGCTGGTGCTGATCATCTACGCCTGGACGCCGCCGCACTTCTGGGCGCTGGCGCTGTACCGCACGGAGGATTTCACCCGCGCCGGACTGCCGATGCTGCCGGTCACGCACGGGCAGAAATTCACGCGGCTGCATGTGCTGCTGTACACCCTGATCCTGATTGCGAGCACCCTGCTGCCCTTTGTCTACGGCATGAGCGGCTGGATCTATCTGGCCGCGGCAATCGTGCTCGACGGCATGTTCCTGTACTACGCGGTGAGGATCTACCTCGCCTACAGCGATCGCCTGGCGCAGCAGACCTTCCGCTTTTCCGTGCTCTATCTCGCGGGACTGTTCAGCGCGCTGCTGCTCGATCACTATGTATAAGCTGGCGTGGCGCGGCTTCGGCGCCCTGTTGCTGGCGCTGACGCTGGCGGGCTGCGGTACGCCGCAGCCCAGCTTCCACAATACCGACATTACCGGCAGCGACTGTTGCAAGGATTTCCGCCTGACCGACCATCACGGCAGGACGCGCACGCTGGAGGATTTTCGCGGCAAAGCGGTGGTGATTTTTTTCGGCTACACGCAATGTCCGGACGTTTGTCCGACGACCATGGCCGAACTGAAGGCGGC
Organism: Betaproteobacteria bacterium; assembly: GCA_012274205.1. Classification (GTDB taxonomy): domain Bacteria; phylum Pseudomonadota; class Gammaproteobacteria; order Burkholderiales; family SG8-39; genus 2-12-FULL-64-23. The sequence continues at coordinate 13,411 of JAAOZY010000096.1, read as the reverse complement.
GATGCAGGAGTTGGGGCCCGACGCGCAGCGCGTACAGGTGCTGTTCGTGACCCTGGATCCGGAGCGCGATACGCGCGAATTGCTGGCGAACTATGTGCCCGCGTTCGACCCGAGCTTCCTCGGCCTGTACGGCGACCTGGATACGACGGCCAAGACCGCCAAGGAATTCCGCGTGTTCTACCAGAAGAAGCCTGGCCCCACGCCCAGCAGCTACACGCTGGACCATACCGCGGGGAGCTATGTATTCGATCCCCAGGGGCGGGTGCGGCTGTTCGTGCGCTATGGCGGCGACGGCGGCGCGAACCTGGTCGCCGACTTGCGCACACTGCTCAGGCAGGGATAGGCGCTCGCGCCCGACTCAGAGCTTATTTCAACACAAGGGAAACCCCCTCCGGGGACTTCCTTCGGGCGCCTCCCCTCGTGCTCCCCTGGATCGGGTGCCGTTTCGGTAATTCTGAAATGGCCCCTCAGGCTGCTGCGAGCAGGCCTTTCATTTTCTGCATCGCCTTGACTTCGACCTGGCGTATGCGTTCGGCCGACACCTTGAATTCGGCCGCCAGGTCGTGCAGCGTCGCCGGATTCTTCTCGCGCAGCCAGCGCGCTTCGATAATGCGGCGGCTGCGCGCATCGAGCGATTTCAGCGCGGACTGCAGGCCTGCCACTCCGACACGCTCGTTTTCGACCGTTTCCAGCAATTTCGACGGTTCGTTTTCCGCATCGGTGAGATAGGCGATGGGCGCGTAGCTGTCCTCGTCGTCATCGTTGGCTTCCAGGGCGACATCCTGGCCGGAAATGCGCATTTCCATTTCCCGCACTTCCTCGGGCTTGACCCGGAGTTGCCGCGCCATGTCTTCGATCGCGTCCTGCGACAGCGGCCCCAGGCCTTTTTTCATCGAGCGCAGGTTGAAGAACAGCTTCCTCTGCGCCTTGGTCGTGGCGAGTTTGACCAGGCGCCAGTTCTTGAGGATGAATTCGTGCATCTCGGCCTTGATCCAATGGATGGCGAAAGACACCAGGCGCACATTGCGCTCCGGATCGAAGCGCTTCACCGCCTTCATCAGGCCGATATTGCCTTCCTGGATCAGGTCGGCATGGGGCAGGCCGTAGCCGAGGTAGCCGCGGGCAATGGCCACTACCACGCGCAGATGCGAAACCACCAAGGCGCGCGCGGCGTCAATGTCGTTTTCGTCGCGCAGCTTGCGCGCCAGGCGCAACTCTTCTTCCGCGGTGAGCAGCGGAAAACGATTCACCGTCGCGATATAGGTTTCCAGGCTTCCGACCAGGGAAGGCACCGGCAAGGCCATAACTTGATTCATTTTTTTCTCCTTTCAGCATGGCGCTGGGCGGCTTGGGCAAAAACTTCAAGCCGGGTTGCGCCTCCGAAATACGGTCTCATTTTAGCACTCTTGGCGTTCGAGTGCCAATGGCTGGAGGAAGTTCCGCGTCCCAGGCCGGGGCGGCAGCTTTCGGGCGAGCTAATCGGGAGGTGGCAGCTGGGCGTTTTTTGACTGGAATCCGCCGGTGTCCCGGCCGCGCGCCCGCTTCAGGCCGGATGGCCTTGGCGCATGCGCGCCCTGAGCAGGCGATTGCGGTACTGCAGTTCGCGCGCCAGCTGAACCGCCACCATGTAATCCAGCCGCAGGGCCACCGAGGGGGCGGTCGAGAACAGGCTGCGATAGGCGTCCCGCTCCACACAGGCGACCGCGACCGGGCTGGTGGCGGTGACGGTCGTAGTTGCCTGCAGGTCATCGACCAGACCCAGCAGGCCGAAAAATTCGCCGCTGCGCAGCTCCTGCGGATCGATGGCGTTGCCGGCATTGTCATGGCGCGTCACCTGCACGCTGCCTTCCAGCAGCACGTACAGCGTGCCGATAGGCGCGCCCTGGCTGATAAAGGTGTAGCCGCTGCTGTGCGCTTCTGATCGCATCATCTGAACCAGGGCATCGAGTTCCGCAGCGGGAAGGCCATCGAAGGCCGGCAGGCTGGACAAAAATTTCCGGAATTCCATCAACCCCCCGAGGCTCCGAACAGCGTCCACAGCAGGCCGCCTTTCTTGCGCGGCCGTTCGACTTCCGCCGACGTGATCGGTATGTTTTCCGCGGCCAGGGATGTTCTGAGGCGCTCCGCCAGCATGATCCTCAGGTGTCGCAGCAGGGTTCCGGCGACGGCGCTGTTGTTGTTCAGCAAATCCTCGAAAGCCTGATGCTTGAGGCGCAGCAGTTTCACCGGTGTCACGGTGGTGACTGTGGAGCTGGCCAGCATTTCCCCCGACAGCACCGATACTTCGCCCAGCCATTGGCCCGGCCCGAGATGGCCGAGCGAAATCTGCTGCCCGTTCTCTTCGACCGAAATTGCAACCTCGCCGTCGACCAGAAAATAGACCGAGTCCACCGGCATCCGGTCGCGGATGAGTTTGCGGTGCTCCGGCAGCTCGAGCGTGGACATCGCGTCGATCAGAATGCGCAGGTTGTCCGGGCCCAGTTCCTGGGCAAGCTGCGGAAATTGTTCGGGGAAACCGGGAATCATTTTGCTAGACTCTCATATCTGATGGGTCGACCGCAAGGACAAGATGTGGCTCGCCGGAAGCGATGCCGTTGGATACAATTAACAGACCCCAAGCAGGAGGACAACCATGGCATACAAGGCGTGGCTCGGCGCCATTCTGTTGCTGTTGAGCTGTACGGCAGCAGCCCAGACTACCCCCAAGGCGCAGTTGGAAGCCGGAATGTCGGAGGCGCAGCGCGGGAATTATGAAGCCGCGCGCAAGGCATGGGAGCCGCTGGCAGGGCAGGGCAACTCGGATGCGCAGAACAACATGGGCGTGCTGTATGAGCGCGGCTGGGGCGTTCCGCGCGATCCGATCAAGGCGTCCGAGTGGTACCGCCGCGCGGCCGGGCAAGGAAACGCATCGGCGCAGAACAACCTCGGCGTGCTCTACGAGCGTGGCCTGGGCCTGCCCAAGGATTTCAAGCTGGCGGCCGACTGGTACCGCCGCGCCGCCAATCGCGGCGACGTGAATGCCCAGAACAACCTGGGCGTGCTGTATGAGCGCGGGCAGGGCGTGAATCAGGACATACAGGCGGCGCTGCGCCTGTACCGGGGCGCAGCCGAAAAAGGCTTGGCGCAGGCACAGAACAACCTGGGCGTCTGCTACGAAAAAGGTCGCGGTGTACCGCAGGACTACACGCAGGCGCTGGCCTGGTATCGCAAGGCAGCCGAGCAGGGCCATGCGGCGGCACAGAATAATCTCGGCGTCTTGATTGGTTCAGGCCGCGGTGTCGCGGAAGATATCGTCCAGGCGAACTTCTGGTTCACGCTGGCGGCCAGCGGCGGCAGCGCCAACGGCGCGACCAACCGCGACGGCACCACCCGGCGCCTGACGCAGCAACAACGGGAGCAGGTCGAAAAGCTGCTGGCGGATTGGCAAGCCGCTCATTCCACGGCGCGGCGCTGAAACCGGGCCTGTCGCCTGCCTTCCAGGGGATGCTGGCGCGCGTGGCATCGTTCTCGTTTTTTCGCACGGTGCGGGGCTGGCCGGCCTTGGCCCTCTGGGCCGCGGCTTGCGCCGCTTCGGCGCAGACGGCGCCGACGCCCGGCACGGTGCTCGAAGGTTTGCAGATCAAGCGGCTGCCGGCGCAGGGTACCGGCCCGGCCGAGTTCATTTTTCCAAAGGACGGCCCGATTCCCGCGCACGGGAAGGATGGGCGGCGCTTCTTCGTAAAGGGTTTCCACTTCGAGGGCAACTCGGTGTTTACAGAGGCGCGCCTGCGCCGCGTGGTCGAGCGCTTCGTCGATCTGCAGCTCAACCTGTACGACCTGGCCAAGGCTGCCGATGCCGTGACCCGTTATTACCGGGACCAGGGTTTTCCGGTCGCCAGTGCGTATGTCCCGGTGCAGCGCGTGGAGGACGGGCTCGTCGTCATTCAGGTACTCGAAGGCAAGCTCGGTACGCTGGTTTTCGGCGGAGGCCGCCGCTACAGCGCGCAAATGCTGCGCGGCTATGTCGAAGAGCTCAGGGGCGATCCGCAAATAACCATAGGCCGCCTCGAACGCAGCCTGCTGTTGATGAACGATTTGCCCGGACTTACGGCGCGCGCCAGTCTGGCGCCCGGCGCCGGGCGCGGCGAAACGGAAGCCACGATCGACCTCGAGGAAAAGCCCGCTTCCCTGACGCTCCAATTCAACAACTCGGGACGCAAGGAAGCCGGCGCCTTGCGCATGGACGTCGGCGGCACGATCAACAATCCGCTGGGCATAGGCGATCAGATCAGCTTGCGCGCGATGCGCGCCGAGAAGAGCCTGATGAATTACCGCAGCCTCGGATACAGTTTGCCGCTGGGGCATCAAGGCCTGCGCCTGTCGCTGTCGGATTCGGCGGTGGACTATCGCGTAGCCGGCGACTTTGCGGCGCTGGGCATCGAAGGGCTGGTCAACAGTCGCGATGCCTACCTGAGCTACCCCCTGCGGCGCAGCCGCATCTCCAACATCATTGTCACCGGCGGCGTAAAGTCGACCGAGGCGCGACAAACGGCGTTGAACGCGCCGCTTTCGGCCAGCCGCCTGACCATCGCCAGCATCGGATCGGCGGCGAACTGGGTACACGAGAATTCCGCCACTACTTCGCTATCGGCCACTTATTCGAGCAATTTCCGCAAAAACTACGGCGTCAACCCGGACGCCCTGCGCGGCAAGCTGGAAATCGAATTTACCCATCTCACCGGTATTTCCTCGCGCTGGGATGCCTACACCAGGATAAACGGCATGATCGGCGCCGGCGCAGTGCCGGATACGGAAAAGTTCAGCCTGGGCGGCCCCGACAGCGTGCGCGGCTATCGCGTTGCCGAGTTCCGCGGCGACCGCGGCTACCTGCTGACCGTGGAATTCCGGCGCCAGGTTGCGATCGGCAACAGACCCGGTATGCTCAGCGTATTCCATGACCAGGGCGCGGTAGGGAATGCCGGCTTCGCGGGCCTGGACAAGCTCTCGAGCTGGGGCACCGGAAGCACCATCTTCCTGAGCAAGAACAGCCGTATCCGCGGCGATATCGCCTGGCCCACGAGCAAGCACGTCGCCGGGGACGGCCAGTCCGGCGCGCGCGCCTGGGTTTCCGCGGTCATTTCATTTTGACCCGAAGAATGCATACGAGGCCGGTGGCTTTCATGCGATGTTTGGCTAGACTTGAACAGTGTCCCTACCGCGGAGGCCGGACCGCTTGAGCAACCCGCATTTCCCGCTGAGACGCTTGCCTGCGCTGGTTCAGGCTGCATGGAGCGGCTGCGCCGATGCCGGTCTGGCGGGTCTGTTGTTGGCGTTTTCGACCGCTGCGCTGGCGCAACTGCCTGCGGGCGCCAACGTGGTTGCCGGCCAAGTCAGCATCTCCCAGACCGGGCCGCAGCAGCAACTCATCCGCCAGGGCAGCGACAAGGCCATCATCGATTGGCGCAGTTTCTCCATAGGCAGCGGCAGCGCGGTCAGCTTTGTGCAACCGGGCAGCAACTCGGTTGCGCTCAACCGCGTCGTTGGCAGCGATCCCTCGAGCATACTCGGCAGCCTCGGCGCCAATGGCCAGATCTTCCTGGTCAACCCCAATGGCATCTATTTCGGACGCGGCGCGATACTGGACACGGCGGGCCTGCTCGCCACGACGCTGGACATCAGCAACGATGACTTCCTCGCGGGGCGTTACACCTTTTCGCGCAGCCCCAGGGCCCCCGACGGCGCTGCGATAAGCAATGAAGGCATGTTGCGCGCGCGCGACGGCGGCTTCATCGTTCTTGCGGGGGACCGCGTCAGCAACTTGGCCGGCGGCAGCGCCGAAGCCCGCCTCGGTACTGTCGCCCTTGCCGCCGGCAACAAAATTACCCTGGACATCAACGGCGACAGCCTGGTGCGTTTTTCGGTAGACGACGCCACGGCGGACCGTCTCGGCGGCGTGAAAAATCTCGGCCAGATTGCCGCCGACGGCGGCCGCGTGCTCATGACGGCGATGACGGCGCGGGAGGCCACCGGTGCCGTCGTCAACAACAGCGGCATCATCCGCGCGGGCGGCATCGAGGAGCGCGATGGCGAAGTCCTGCTGACCGCAGGCACCGGCGCGGCGCAGGTCAGCGGCAGTATCGACGTGTCGGGCGTGCGCGGCGGACGCATCGCGGTGACCGGGGAACACGTGGCAGTCCTGGACGGCGCGGCGCTCGACGCATCGGGGCAGCAAGGCGGAGGCAGCGTGCTGCTCGGTGGAGATTACCAGGGCAAGAACGCCGCGCTGGCCAATGCCAATACCAGCTATGTCGCTGCAACAGCCAGCATACGCGCCGACGCTACGGCAACGGGCAATGGCGGCAAGGTAATCGTCTGGGCGGACGACAAGACCCAGGCCTACGGCAGGTTCTCTGCGCGCGGCGGGCCGCAGGGGGGCGACGGTGGCTTCGTCGAGACCTCGGGCAAGAAGTATCTGGATGTGGCCGGCGCGCGCGTCGATACCAGCTCCGCCAATGGCGCGCGTGGACAGTGGCTGCTGGATCCGACCGATATCACCATCACGCACGGGGCGGCGGTCCCGACTGTGTTCCCCGCGGGCAAATATACCGACCCGGGTGCCAGTTCTTCAGTCACCGACGGCGACATCAACGGCAATCTGGCCACGACCGACGTAACTGTTGCTACAACGCCTGGCGGCGGGGGCACGGGCAACATATTGCTTAACGGCAGCGCCGACGCGGGCGGCGCGGTCGCCATCAGTTCGGCCAGCGGCAAGAACCTCACTCTGAGCGCTGATGGCGCCATTACCTTCAACAGCGGCGCCGCGGTCAGCGTCGGAACCGGGAACCTGACGTTGTCGGCCGGGGGCGCAATCACGCAGGCGGCCAACTCCACCCTGACCGCGAACAATGTGCTCTTGACCTCGGCAGGAATGACCCAAGCGGCCGGATCATCCATCACCGCCAGCGGCCTGCGCGTTCAGGGAACGGGAAGCTTCACGCTGGGCCAGGCGTCGGACGTGCGCAGCAACAAAGTCGGCAGTGTCGCCGCGGACGTGACCGGCAATTTCAGTTTCACCAACGTAAATGGCGATCCGGGTTCCATCCTGAATGTCGGCAGCGTCAGCGGCGTGAGCGGCATCCAGAGCCACGGCGGCAATATCACTGTCTATGACGACAGCACCGCCGGCTTGCAGATCAATGCTGCCGTCACCACCGGCAGCGCCGCCGCCGGCACAGTGGCACTGCGCGCGTCCGAAGCCAGCACCAGCGGCTTCCAGCCCTTGGCCATCAACGCCGCAGTTACCGGCGGGACGGTGAAGCTCGAGGCCGCGGACAACCTAACTCAATCGGCTGCGGGCGTGATCACCGCCGGCGATCTGGTGGTGCGCTACGCGGCCGGAACCAATCAGGACAGCGCAGACCTGTCGAGCGCCGCGAATGCGGTCAGCCGCCTCGCGGCCACGGTCACCGGAACCAAAATCGACGCCGGCAACAGCTTCGCCTTCAGCAACGCGGCAGGCAGTGCACTGCAGGTCACCACGGTGGATGGAGTTGTGGGCGTCACCAGCAAGGGCGGCGATATCAGCCTCAAGGCCGACACTCTGGATCTGGCGCAGCCGGTCGATGCCAGCGGTGTAGCCAACGCGGCGGTAAGCCTGAGCAGCGCAAATACGGCGCGGGCGATACGCCTGGGCAGCGAATCCGCTGCTGCCATGTCCCTGACGCAAGCTGAACTCAATCTGGTCAAGCCGGGCGCATCGGGCGTGCTGCGCATCGGCGACACCGGCAACACCGGCGGCATCAGCCTTGCCGGAAATATTGCTTCAGGGACCAACTGGAATACCTTGTCGCTCAAGACCGGCGGTGCGTTGATCCAGTCCAGCGGTACGCTTGCCGTTCCGAACCTGGCCGCCTATGCCAACGCCTCGCTCAGTCTTGCCAATACGGCGACCGCTGCGGGAACGGTGGCGCTGCGGTCCAATGGCTCGCTCAGCTACAGCTACAGTGGCGGCAGTCTGGCGGACCTGAATGTGTCGAGCATAGACGGGGTCGTCGGCGCGAGTTCGCTCGGTGGCGCCATCGATCTTGCGTCGGCCGCGGCGCTGAACCTGAGCCAGGACGTGAATGCCGGCGTGGGCCGCGTTACCCTCACCGCCAATGGCTCCGGCATCAATCAGTCGGGCGGCGCCCTTACGGCCGCGGGCCTGAAAATCGCCGGCAGCGGCGCGTTCAATCTGAACCAGTCGGGGAATCAGGTCGGGACCCTCGCCGCAGCGGTATTCGGCGGGCTGAGCTATACCGATGCCGGCCTGCTCACGGTGGGTAGCGTAGGCGGCACCAGCGGTGTCTCCACCGGCGGCGCCTCGGTCACGCTGGTCGCCGATCGCCTCGCGATCAATCAGAACATCAGCACGGCCGGGGGCGGCATTAACCTGAAACCCCTGAGCGCTACGCAGAAGATCGACCTGGGATCGGCTTCGGACGCGACCGCGGGAACGCTGGAACTGTCTGCCGCCGAAATCGCCCGGCTCATATCCGGCGCCGGCACGCTGACCTTTGGGGATACGGCGATCAACGGCGCGATTACGGTCTCCGCGCCGGTCAGCGTGTCAGCCCCGTTGAGTCTGCAGAACGGCAGCGGCGGCATCCAGCTCAACAGCAATGTCGCGGCGGGTTCGAATGGCGTCACCGTTTCGAGCAACGGCGCGGTGAGCGACAATGGCGGCGCCACGGGCTTCTCCGCCGGCAGCCTCAACGTCCAGGCGCAGGGGGGCATCAGCCTGAGCGGATCCGGGAATTCATTTGCAACGCTGTTTCTTGCGAACACCGGCGGCGGGAACGCATCGGTCGCCGACAACGGCGCCGCACTATCGGTGAACAAGCTCACGCAGGCTGGCGCAGGCGCCGTCTCGGTGAGCAACAGCGGCACGCTCTCGATCAATGCCTCGCCCGTCGATACCGGCGGCAATGCGCTGAGCTTATCGTCCGGTGGCGCCATGACCTTGCTGCAGGATCTCGGCGCCAGCGGCGCCAATGTGAAGCTCAATGCCGCATCCGGCGGCGTCACGCAAAGCGCGGGCAACATCACCGCCGCAGGCCTGGAATTGACCGGCGCCGGAAATTTCAGCCTGAGCAATGTGAAGACGGTCGCGGCGGGGGCCAATACCACCTCCAGCTACAACAACGTTGCCACACTGGCTGCAGATGTCAGCGGAACCCTCGCTTACCGCGACGAAAACGCGTTGACGGTCGGAACCGTCGGCGCGACGAGCGGCATCAACACGCATGGCAACGCATTAACTATTGAGACCGGCGGCCCCAAGACCACTTCACCGGCCAGCAGCGTGGGCGGAACACTGAGCTTGGCCGCCAGCCTCAATGCGGGCGCCGGCACCATGAGCCTGAGCGCCAACAATGCCGCAATCAATCAGACCGGCGGCGCACTCACGGCAGGCAGCCTGACAGTGGCAAGTGGCGGCGCCGCAACGCTGAATCAGCCGGGCAACAACGTGAATACGATTTCCATTGCGTCCAAAGGCGCGGTCGCCTACCGGGATGCGGATGCGCTCACCGTGGGCGGCAGCGGCATTTCCAGCGGTGCTTCCAGCGGCGACATCAGCTTGACCACGGGCGGCGCGATGACCCTGACTCAGGATATCAGCGCGGGAAACGGCACGATCACCCTCAACAGCGGCGCCGGTGCCAGTCAAACCGGCGGCAATCTGAGCGCAAACAAGTTGCTGATCCTGGGTGCCGGCCCCTATGCGCTGACGCAGGCCGCCACCTCGCCAGTAACGGGTAACGGCAATGACGTCGCGACCATCGCCGGCAGTTTCTCGGGTGACCTGACCTATCTGGACAACACCGGCCTGACCATAGGCAGCGTCGGCGGTGTAAACGGCCTGACCAGCACTAACGGCGGCAGCATCGATGTCCAGACCATGAGCGGCGGCATAACGGTGAGCCAGCCGGTAGTGAGCGCAGCCGTGCCGACACGCGGCGACGTTTCGCTGGTGGCCGCCGGAAGCATGGCGGTGAACGCCGACGTGCGCGGCAACCAGGTGCGGCTCAACAGCGGCGGGACGATGAGCCAGGGCGCAGGCGTGGTCGAAGGCACGAGCTTGCTGCTCGGCGCGAGCAACAACGCCGATGCTGCCATCTCGAACCGCGTCGGCAACCCCACGCTGGCGGAGCTGGTGCGCTATTTCACCGGCAATACGGTGCTGGATGAAGACCTGACCGCGACCAAGCTGATCATCTACGGCATAGACGGCGCCAACAGCTTCGCGCTAGCGCCGGGGCGCAAAATTACAGCGACCAGCCTGCTGCTGGGCGGACTGGGCAGCTTCAATTTGGGCAATGCAGGAAACGACATCCAGACCCTGGCGGCGTTCCGGCCCTGGGGCAGCAATGCCGGATACGGCATCACCTTTGCCGACAGCGGCAGTTTCTCCGTCGGAACGGTCAGCTGGAATTCGCGGCTGACGCAATCGGGCTGGTGGTGGGATGGCAATAAAGTGGTCAACGGCGTGCTCAACAACGCCTTCCTGTCTTCCGGCTATTGGATCTACGGTTTCGGCGGAGCGGGCGGCGACGTGCGACTGAGCGCCGGCGGCGTCGGCGCAATCAGCCTGGGCAGGAATGTAGAAACGGGCGGCTTGGTGGCCCTGGACTCGCCCGGAGGCGTGTCGGAGGCCGCCGGCGTCACCCTCTCGGCAGACCGGCTGAAGCTGACCGGACAGGGCAATTTCACTCTCGGCAATGCCAACGCCATAACGACGATGGCGGCGCAAGTTACGAATTCCAGTGAGTTGAGTTTCAACAACGCGAACTCGCTGACGCTGGGCAGCGTGGACGGACTGGCCGGCGTCGCGCTGTCGGGCCCGGGCGAAGCGAGCCTGAACATACGCTCGAACTCACAGGCATTGACGGTGACGGGGCCGGTATCCGTGGTGACTGCCGGCGGGGTGAGCCCCAACTCGGCTCCGGCGCACCTCAACCTGCGCTCGTATCACAACCTGAGCCTGCAGAACAGCGTGACGGCACGCGGCGGATCGGCCGCCAGTAGCACCGGCGCCGAAGTGAATCTGCGTTCCGATGTCGGCGGGATTTTTCAGACCGCGGGCAGCATTGCGGTATTCGACGACGGTCCGTCCACGGCGGCGGCGCAGGCACCGCACAGCGCCCGGGTATCGATACGCGCGGGTGCGAATTTCCTCGATGCCGGCAGCAGCATCGTGCCTTGCTATCTCTACTACAACGGCAACTGCGGCCAGGTCAGGCTCAATGGTGTGAGCGCGACCTCGAACCGGGGCAGCGCGGTGCTTGACGTGTTTTCCCCGAACGGCTTGATCAGCTACGGCAGCATGACGGCAAGCAGCCAGACCGGGCCGCGGATCAGCCTCGCCGGCGACATCCAGGATTCAAGCGACAATTTGGTTTCTTCGTCCTCGCTGGATATCCGCGGTGCGACCACCGTCAGCCAGCCGGGCACGGATGTCAACACCAGGGCGGGCAGCGAGACCGCCGGCCTGCTGCTCTCGGGTTACGACATCAGCACCAGCGGCGCGCTCGCATCGAACAGCAGTTACGGCGTGGCGGTCAGCGCGCAGCGCAACATTGGCTTCGGCGCAAACGTGAGCACCACTGCCAACGACGGGGTCAGCCTATCCACCGGGAACGACGCCGGCCGGGTATCCACCAGCGGCAGCGCGCGCGTGACGGCGAAGCAGCTGGGCCTTACCGGGGGCAGGGACCGCGGTATTTTCAACCTCGCCACCGATATCGAATCGCTGCAGGTCCTCGGCGCGCGTGCGCTGACCATAGACAACAGCGCACACACCGGGATCCTGCTGGCGACGGTGGTCGGCCGCGTGGCGCCGGAGACCACCGATCCAAGTTCAGGCACGGTGACGCCAGCGGTGGACAAGCCGGTCGGTGCAGTGTCGCTGACCACGGGCGGCGATCTGACGGTCTTTTCGTTCAACAACCTGTCGGGCCAAACCTATTTCGGCACTAATTATTCCTGGGACCTGAATGGCAACCTGACGTCGGACTACCAGCCGATGAAGCTGATCGCCAACAATATCGTCGAGACGCCGGGCGCCTTCAACGTGAAGAAGGAGACCGAAATCACGCTGCGCCCCTACAGCGCCGGCCGGCCGATAGAGGTGCTCAATCTGCCGGCGACGAGCCCGAATTCCGGCACGACCTATTATCTGGGCGGCAGCTTCGGCCTGCTCAACCAGTTCAATCCCGATGCGCGGCTGATTATCGGCGGACCGGGATATAGCGGGAACATCACCGTCGGCAGCCGCGACCTCACCAACAACTGGCCGAGCACCGAGCAGTTCACTTTGGGCCGGATGTCCATCACGTTTCAGACGACCGCGCGCGTGTACAACCGCTTTTCGGCGGATCCCATGGATAGCCCCAACAACTGGAATTGGGTTTTTTCTCCGCCCTACAGCCCGTATCCGCCGGTCAACTGCGTCTTCGGGCAGGCCTGCATCGCCAAGCTGACCTCGAACGAAGTCATCATTCGCGACAGCTTGTCGAACGGCGTCACCCAGCGCTATGTGCGTATTCCTGGTCAGGGCGATGGCACGGGTGGATTTACGCCGGTTACCGATGGTGGCACCAGCAGCAGTGGAGGTGGAGGAGGTGGTGGCGGAGGGAGCAGCAGCAGCAGCAGCGGTTCGGGCAGCTCGGATCCCGGACCGCCTGCCGATCCGGGTACCCCGGGGAGCGGAGGCAGCAGCGGCACGCCGGGCGACACGGTAACCACCGTAGTGACTACGACCACGCCTGACACCGGCGGCGGCACTTTGACCGGTACCACGGACACCTCGGACACGAGCGGTGGCACAACGACAGGCACGGCGACGCCGGGCGTGCTGTCTGCCGATGGCGGCTCCGGCAGCGGCGGGGGCAGCTCCCTTTCCGGCGTGGGCGACACGACCGGCGGCGGCGACGGATCCGGCCTGGGGGGCACAGTCGCAGGCGGCCCGGGCGATAGCGGCTCCAGCGGATTCAGCGGTACCACCGATACTAGCGGTTCGACCGACACCACGCTTGCGGGTGGGGACACCAGCGGTGGTGGAGGCTCCGACACCACCGGGACGACCGATACCACGATACTTGCCGGCGGCGGAGATGGCGGCGTATCTGGCGGCGGCGGCAGTGGCTTCTCTGGTGGAACGGGCGACGGCGGCGGCAGCGGCGATACCGGACTTGCAGGCGGCCCTGGTGCGGGCGGCGCCACGCTCGCCGGCGGCGGGGATGGCGGCACCGGAGGAAGCAGCGGCAGCGGTTTCTCGGACGGAAGCGGCGGAGCCGGCGGTACTGGCGATAGCGGGCTCGCAGGCGGCACCGGTTCGGGCGGAACCACGCTTGCTGGCGGAGACGGCGGCACCACTCTCGCCGGTGGC
>JAAOZY010000015.1 GCA_012274205.1 Betaproteobacteria bacterium | reverse complement strand
GCCTGCAACGACATGGCGAGCCTGGTGTTCTGCCTGCTTGCGCCGCTCAACCTGCTGGTGCGGCGCCGGCAAGAGGACCTCGGCACCGGCCCCGACGGCGATGTCGCCGCATCGGCTTCGGCCAGCCCCAAGCCGCATGCCAATATCGTCGACCACGCCTGGACCTCGATCGACTGGACGCTCGCGCGCGCAATGCGCACCGCGCGCTTCTGGTGGATCGCAGCCGGCTACTTCTGCGGCCTCTTTTCCTGGTACGCGGTGCAGGTGCACCAGACCAAATACCTGATCGAATCGGGCTTCACGCCGATGTACGCGGCCTGGGCGCTGGGCTTCGTCAGCTTCGTCGCCATTCCCGGGCAGATCGCGCTCGGCCACATCTCGGACCGCATCGGGCGCGAATGGGTGTGGACCGTGGGCAATGCGGGATTCGTGCTGTGCTACGCCGCGCTGCTGCTGATGCGCGCCTCACCCAGCCCGGCGCTGCTCTGGTTCATGGTGATCACCCAGGGCCTGCTCGGCTACGGCCTCACCTCGGTCGTCGGCGCCATCCCCGCGGAAATCTTTCAGGGCCGCCACTACGGCGGCATCTTCGGCACGCTGATGGGCTTCGCCATCGCCGGCGGCGCACTCGGCCCCTGGGTCACCGGCGCGCTCTACGACGCGAGCGGCAGCTATGCGCTCGCGTTTTCGCTCGCGATCGGCTGCAGCTTCGCCTCGGCGGCGTGCATCTGGTTCGCCGCACCGCGCCAGATACGCGCCGTGGCCGGGCGCATCGGCCGCGGGTAAGCTGTAACAAAACGAGGGGAGATCTCCCCTCGTGCTCCCCTATATCGGACTTTGCCAAATTTCAAGCTGTAACAAAACGAGGGGAGATCTCCCCTCGTGCTCCCCTATATCGGACTTTGCCAAATTTCATTTGGCAAAGCGTTTCTGGCAGCGTTAGCGATCCTTCGGCCGCAGCGGGCCGAACACCACGCGCGCAAAGCGCTGAAACGTCCAGTAGGACACGCCCCAGTCGATCATCACCACCAGGCGGTTGCGGAAATTGATCAGGAAGTAGATGTGCGCGAGCAGCCAGGTGAGCCAGGCCGGGTAGCCCGACAGGTGCACGCGGCCGAGCACGCCCACGGCGGAATTGCGGCCGATGGTCGCGAGCATGCCGTAGTCGCGGTAGCGGAATGTCTGCGTGTCCCTGCCGGCGATGCGGCGCAGGATGTTTTTGGCGGCGAGGCGTCCCATCTGCTTCGCCGCCGGTGCGACGCCGGGCACCGGTGGTTCATGGCCGGACACGACTGCGAGATCGCCGATCACCGAAATTTCGGAATAGTTGGCGAGCGTGAGGTCGGCCTGCACCAGCACGCGCCCGGCGCCGTCCAGGGGCACGCCCAGCGTGGCACCCAGGCCGGAGGCCTTCACCCCAGCGGCCCACACCACCGTCTTCGCCGCGATGCGATCATCGCCGAGCTGTACGCCATTCGCATCGATTGAAGTCACGCGCCGGCCCAGCCACACGGTGACGCCGAGCCGCTCGAGCTGCAGGCGCGCCTTCTCCGACAGATCCTGCGGATACGCGGGCAGCACGCGATCGGCGGCTTCGACCAGCACGATGCGCGCATTGCTCGGATCGAAACGGCGGAATTCGCCGCGCAGCGTGTGCCGCGCGATTTCCGCCATCATGCCGGCGAGCTCGACGCCGGTGGCGCCAGCGCCGATCACCACCGAGGTGAGCCAGGCCGCGCGTCGCAGCGGATCGGACTCGCGCTCGGCATGCTCGTAGCCGAGCAGCACGCGGCGGCGTATTTCCATCGCGTCCTCCAGCGTCTTCAGCCCGGGCGCGTGCTCGGCCCAGGCGTCGTTGCCGAAATAGCTGTGCGTGACCCCGGTGGAAACGATCAGATAGTCGTACTCGAGTTCGCTGTCGTCCTCCAGCACCACTGCGCGCCGCGGCGCGTCGATGCGCTGCACCTCGGCCAGCAGCACCGTGACGTTCTTTTGGTCGGCGAGGATATGCCGGATCGGCGCCGCGACCGCCGGCGCCGACAGGCCGGCGGTCGCGACCTGGTACAGCAGCGGCTGGAACAGGTGGTGGTTCACCCGGTCGAGCACGGTCACGTCCAGCTCCGCGCCGCGCAGCGTCCGCGCCGCGAACAGTCCGCCGAAACCGCAGCCGAGGATGATCACGCGTGGACGCATGCGCCCATCATAGCCTTCGCGGCGATGCCGCCACAAGCGCCCTAGATGCGCCCTCCCGCGCGACGTCACAGGCCGGAGAATCAATACGGACGCGGGGTTCCGCGCAGTTGCCCGCGTCCGGCCGGCGTCGGGCGACGGGTCAACGGAATTCGCGATTACGGCGTAGTATGTTTTGGCCACATCTGGCGGTGGCGCAACCGGGGCCACGATACCAAAGCCGGCTCCGCAATCGAAACAAGGAGGAATCATGGCAAACGTGAACACCGATCAGTACCTGCAGAACAACAAGCAGTACGCGGCCGGGCAGGCGGGGCACAAACCCGCCTACCCGGGCAAGCAGCCGATCAACCCGGCCAAGCACGTGGCGGTGGTGGCCTGCATGGACGCACGTCTGGACGTGGAGGATCTGCTCGGCTTGCAGACCGGCGACGCGCACATCATCCGCAACGCCGGAGGCGTGGTAAGCGATGATGCGATCCGCTGCCTCATCATTTCCCATCATCTGCTCAACACCAATGAGATTATCCTGATACACCACACCCGCTGCGGCATGCTCGCCTTCACCGACGACTTGCTCAAGGCCGGCCTGGAGGGCGACCCGGCGGCCGAGAAACTGCTGGGCCAGGCGACTTCGCGCCCGTTCATGAGTTGCAAGAAATGCGCGGCTACGCCGTCGCAGTTTCATGCCTTCCGCGGCCCGATCGAGGCGCTCGATGCCCCGCGCAGCCCGAAGCAAACTGAACGCCTCGAATGGGACGTGCGCCGGGGCATGTCGGCGATCCTGAACCACCCGTGGATCCCGACGAGCGGACCGGATGCCGTCACCGTGCGCGGCTTCATCTACGACGTGGACACCGGCAAGCTCGAGGAAGTGAGCTATCCGGGGGCCACGGGAACGTTCGGCTGACGCGCCACATCCGCGCAAGCGTGCCGGGCGCCCCGCCTTGTAGTACAGGGCGTCCGGCCGCGACCGAGGCTGAACGCAAATGCCACTTCCATAGCGAACCGTTTTCCGTTTCCTGGCTGCGGCGCTTTATTCAAACTGTAGAACAATTCGCCATGCAGGAGCTGGTCGCGGATTTCCTTTTCGGTGGCGCCGGCCGCGCGCCATGCCGTCACCACATCCCGCGCCCGATACGGTGTTAAACTGCGCACCCAAATCGTCAAGAAACCACTGGATGCCGTGCATCGTTTGCCGATCTCGTCCCGATCGCTGCAGCGCGGGCGTTCGGTAGTTTAATCGCCAGGATCTTCATTGAACGGTGGCGTTGCCAAGGTCTCGATCGATGGCCGCGTTGCGCAATGCACCGCAGGGAGCACGTCGTGCGTCAGCTTAGGCATTTACTCTATCTATTCGCGATCCTGTTGCTACCGGCTGCAAGCTGTGTCGCCGCACCGATTTCACAGGACACGCTGCAGCTTCCCGACGGGACCTGGGTAGTCGCGAGCGACGATACGTTCTGGCTGTATCTTCCACCGAAGCTGACCACGCCATCGCCTGGTGCTCGGCCGGTGTCTGGCGACCTGACCAGTTACCGCAACGACCGTCGAACGCACCAGTTGCTTACCGGCGTAGTCAGCGCCGCTTGGACAGATCAACCGCTAAGCGAGGTCGAACCCGCACCGGAACAGTTCACGCTGCCGCGCTATTTGTTCAGCTTGGCCTCCGCTTACCAGACGGCTGCGGCAGAGTACCCTATGATGCACAAGCTCGGCGCCCGGCTGCGCGCACTCGGCAAAGATGCGCAGGCGCAATATTGCGAAGAGGTTGCACGCAACGCATATGGTCACGATAATGCGATCATCGAGGATCTCGGGGTCTTGAGAATCGACGCTCCTGCATTCCTGCAGGCTCTGGCACCTCCCGGAGCCGTCGCACTGGTCCACTACTTTGAGCATCTGATCGACAGCGACCATCCCATCGCTGCGGTCGGCTACGTATACGCTCTCCAGACGTCCTCGCTACTCATCGATAAGGACATGGTGCAGAAGATGGTAGCCGCGCTGCCGCCAGGCGTAGACGCGACGCGAACCCTTCGCATACGAAGCGATGTCGGGGGTAGCGTGCGACACGTCAAAGAAACCGAGGAATTCATTGCAACGCTGCCCGCATCCGACCGGCGGCTCGTGGCCCTGACGGTGTTCGACACGATCACGCTGATGAAAAGCCACAGCCATTATCCCGGCGACGAAGTGGTGAATCGGATTGCCCAGAAATTCAAGCTGCGACCTTGACCTAACTCCGTCCAAGCAGGAGAGCGGAAGTCGCAAGTGTTCGAATGATTCGCAAGCGCAGCAGGATCGTCACCCAGACGATATGCGCGCGAAGCCGATGCTCAACTGCTGCGCTCTAGTGCCGAAGCGGAGCGAACGCCTGCTGCTTGCTTAGAGCCAGCTGAAGAGGTGCGCGATGGCTTTTCCCACGTCCTTAGCCGCGTGTTCGATGTCCTTGCCCACTTTCTCAGCCACGTGTGCGACATCCTTTGCGGCGATTACGACACCATGAACAACTTCGTCACCAATCTTTTCGACCTCTTTCACGGCCGCGCCTATGATGCTCGTGTTCCCGCAGTCTCCCGGCATCCCGATGTTTCCTGCCATGAAGCAAGTCTTTTTGCCGATGATTTCCGACAGGCAGCCGATGTGGCTGATGCACGCCGCCGCCGACACCGAGATGTCGCCAACACTGACGTTTGGGTTGCCTCCGCCCGCTGAATTGATATTGGCGATCTGAACGCCATCCGTCGTCCCCAGCGCGGCCGTCACCTCGCTCCTGAGGTCGCCCGTCTTGACAAATATCGTGCTCGGCGAATGTATCGCAGTGAGCACGTTACCGATGTAGATTTCGGACGTCGCGCCCCCCGCGACGTTGACTTCGTTTGTGATGTTGCCGGTCGTTACGGTCTCGCTGAGGGAAGCAGTGGTGCCCGGTGCGATGTACCCGATCTGAACCGGGGTGGGGCTATCAACCGAAATCGAGTGGGCATAGATGTTGCCTGTCGTGATGTTCTCGGTAATATTGCTGGCGCCATTGATGTCGCCGATGCTTATGCTGGCATTGGCGTTCACGCCAATCGCACTAGCCGTGAGGGCTCCAGTCGATATCGTCAGACGGTCATTGCTGACGTCCCCGCCAGTAATCGCCCCTACGACCACGGAGGCCGTAGTCCCAATTCCAACCGCCGAGGTAGAGATGTTGCCTGTGTTGACGCTGACATGCACGTCCGTGGCCTGGCTTGCGGTAACCGAGCCGATGGTCTCGATCGCGGTACCTTGTCCGAGAAACCCAATGCCGGTTCCAGAGATATCGCCGGATCTCACGTTGACGGAAACGTTCGAATCCGTGTTGCCGATGACCGTCGCGATTTGCTGCTCGACCTTACCGCTGCCTGCAAGCCCGACGCCGGCTCCCGTGATAGAGCCGGCTTGAATCCCGATGTCAACCTTGTCCGCCGAGCTGGTAACCCCCAAGACGCCGATCTGCTGCTTGGTCGACGCGGCTCCCAGAAGCGCAGCCGCAACGTCGGTGATCCTGGTCGCGGAAACATTGACATTGCTGTTGGATGCCGATGGGCCGGTGATCAAACCGATCTGTTGGACTGCGGAGGCGTTGCCGGCAAGCGCAGCCGCCACATTCGTGATGCTGCCTGCCGTAACCTGGATCGTGTCCTTGCTCACCGTCCCGGAGACGGCCAGACCGCCTATCTCCTGCTCGCTAGATGTAGCCCCCGCCAACGAGGCGCTGGCATTGGTGACGCTCCCGGATAGGTTGACCGTGACCGAACTGTCACTGATACCGCGACCGCTGATCACCCCGATCTGTTGGGCCGCAGAAGCCGAACCGGCGAGCGCGGCACTCGCATTGGTAACGCTCCCTGTCAGATCCACGTTTAAAGACGTGTTGCTAACGTCTTTGCCGGCGATGGTTCCAATATCCTGCGTCGCCTTCGCCGAACCGGCGAGAGCTACGCCTGCGTTGACGAGCGTATTCGCATTGACCGTAACCGCGCTTCCCGTCACGCTCGTACCGGCAATGTAGCCCAGGTTCTGCGTCGCAGTGGAACTGCCGCCCAGCGCCGCTGCCGCGTTGACCGCGGCCCCGGATATGTCAACGTTCATGCTATCGCCGGAAACCGTGGGCGCGTTCGTAACACCGATATTCTGAATTGCCGCTGCCGAGCCCGCCAGGCCTAGCGATGCGTTTATCGCGTTGTGAAGCGTGACGGTTTCTTGAAAGCCGGCGATATTGTTCGACTGCAGCACACCGATCTGCTGTGACGCGCTCGTCGCCCCGGCCACTACTCCGCCCACGTTCAGCACGGCGCCGTTGCCGATGTCGACGGATATCGAAGCAGCCCCGCTTGGCGCGGGTATCGGATCGGCGCGAACCGCGCTTGCACAGAAGACTGCCAGCGCCACAAGCACCGCACGCAAGCGCCGCGCGCGTTCGGCAGGCCGGGCCCGCCGGAGTAGGCTTGCACCCGTCCTTGCACCTGCACTTCGCTGCGACGCCATTGCTTGCGTCGCTATCGCAGGCCGCTCATTGGCCATCGCGGCCGGGGCGCGCGCCCCGGCCTGCGCACACAGCCCTCAGGGTGCGGAAGAACTCACTTGAGCTGCATTTCATCTTCGTTTCCGCGCAAGCTGCTCACCGCGCGCACATAGGGCTGGTAGTCCCTAACCTCGCGCGGGAGGTTGCGGAGCGCCGACAAGGCTTCCGGTTCCGAAGCGAAATCGCCGTAGATGACGCCGACATACTCCGTTCCCGAAACGACGGCCGTATAGGCGTGCAGCATGTCCGCGCCGAGTCCCGCCTCGGCCTTCTGGATGAAGACCTCGATCCCGCTTGTCTGGCCTCCGTCCGTTCGCAGCAGCTGGATAAACCAGTGATTCAGCGGCGTCTGTACAAGCCACGCGCGACTCTGCTGCAAGCGCTGCTGCGTCAGCGGCCCGAACTTCTTCCACGCTTCCGGAATGGAACCCGCCGCAGCGGCTACGGCCGCCGTCTGCCCGGAAGCGGCCCTGACCAGGACGCCGCCCTGCTTCGCCTTCTCGGGCATCGCTTCCGCGGCAGCCGGCATACGCGCCGGTGCAGCGGCGGCTGGCGCGGCTGGCGCAGCGGGCGCAGACACGCGCGGGCCGGCGACTGCGCGCTCGACCAGGTTGTAGTTCTGCCACCATGGAACGTAAGGGCTGGTTCGCGCCGGCGTGTAGATGTTCAGCATGCGGAAGGTCTCGTATGTCAAGTGCCCAGTCGCCAACAGCCCCATCTGCTGCTGATAGGCCTGCAGCCCCTCCTGCGTGGCATAGTCGAGCCTGCCGTTCAGCTCCCCCTTGTAATACTTGAGATCGCGCAAGGCCGTCTGCGCCGACCGAATGAGTTCCACCTCGTCCTTCGTGCTGCGCTCGATGAAGGCTTTTTGCAGTTCCTGGTCTTTCTGTTCGACCATGCCGGCATTCGCAAGGCAGCGCCAATAGGGCACGCCCTGCAGCTTGCCCACGATCTCAATGGCTCCGACCTGAATCAAGGAGCGCATGACCTCGTTGAAATCCTCTGAAACGTTATCGGACAGCGAGTAGCTCAGCCCGAGATTCGCCAGCGAGATATCGCCCGTTATCGATTTGCCCGCCCGATTCTGCATAGCCAGCGTATTGGACGAGGAGACTCCGGGAATCATCTGCAGATCGGAGACGAAGCCCGCATTCAGGTCCATGGTCAAGGTGCCGAACGAGGCATCGAGCGAAATCGATTTCGTGATGTCCTTCTTCTTGCGCACGAGGAACGACAGGCCGGCCGATTGAATATTGCCGCCGTTCATTTCGACCGATGTGCCCACGCCATTCTGCGCATTCCAGAGCGACTTGTTGAATTCCGTCAGGCCGCCGCGGATGAAGAAGTCCGGCGCGCGAAAAGTCTTGTTGTTCGGGTGTGCCCCCTGCAGGGTCAACACGTTCTGGATGTCCGGACCGAAGGCCACGTAGCGCACGCCGCCGCTGCGTATCGCCATCTTGGACAGCGCGCTGATCAGCATCTCCGTGCTGCCCGAGGAAATGCTGCGGTCGGAAGTGTAGTTCGTTATCTGCGACGAGGTGATGTAGATCGGCGTTACCTGGTTGATCAGCATCAGATCGTCTACGCAGGCGAGCGCTTCGCTGAAGTTGGTGACGACCGGGTTAGGCAGATTAGTCGGGTGCTTGACGAGCACGCTGGCGGGAACTTCGGGCGGCTTCGTCAGTGTTGCGCAGCCGACAAGATCAGTGCACAAGGCGAAGGCGACGATTTTCCGGATATAGGGTCGCATCATTTTCCAAGACCGGATGGTTTGGCAGCCGTTCCGGCAGCGGGCGCGCTCACGCTCCCGCCGGCGCGCGCATAGCCTGTCAACTGACGGATGAGCACTCCGCCTTTCCCGGTGGACGCAACGCGCACGACATTACCGATCTTCTCGTCGTAATACATGAGTTTGCGTTCGCGGCCGTTCAACAGGCACAGGATCTCCCACACCTGTGCCTTGCCGGCCGGCACGACGATCTCCGATTGATCACGTACATCGCACTGCCAATAGCCGTTGACCACCGCGCCCGGTCGCGCGTAGACGGCCTCTTCGAGGAAAGTCACGCGGTTTCCCTTCTTCAGCGGGAAGAAGGTTCCCGAGAGCTGCGTCAGCTTGCGCTGGCCGACGTCGGCCGTGCTGTCCATGCCTCCCCAGCGCAGCGGCGGCAGCAGGGTGGTCCATGCCGTCTGCATCAGGCCGCCCGTACTGTTCGTCCAACCGATGTAGGGACCGTCGATGGACGTGACCGTCCATTGCTCCGGTGGATCGTCGTAGACAAAGACATCGCCAAGGGAAACCGGCGGCGCAGTCAATCCGACGTCGAGATGCGCCGTCGCGGGCGGACTGTTCAGCGTGACGCCCGCCAGTTCGATCTTCGGCGCGATGGGCGGCGGATGCTCGCCCATCGTCGCGCATCCTGCGCCGATCGCAGTCAGCGCGATGCAGAACGTCAATGCAGCGCCTCGCCTCCGAGACGACCAACCCCGGCTACCGATTGCCATGAACAGGGCCCGGCTTACAGCTTCTGGATCGTGGCGCCGAACATCTTCACTTCGACGAGGAACAGCCCGAGCTGCATGCCGAGCGCGTGGCTCGAGTGGCTGTCAAGATAGCTCACCGTCGAAGAAATTCCAACGGGACCGTTCTTGTTGTCGATGCCGTCGGAACGGAAGGCCTTGCTGCGCAACTTGGAGTCGATATGGTTCCATTCGTTCAGTGTCGCAGCCGTCATCTTCGGCACCGCGCCGAAGTCGGCATAGAAGGTGACGTCAACGCAACGACCGGCCTTGCAGTCCTCCATGAAGATCGCGACGTCCTTTTCACCGTCGAACTTGCCCTTCAGCACGAAATGCGGATTGCCCTTTGCATCCTTGAATTGCTCCGCCTTCAGCCCGAGCTTCTTGATGACCTTACTGACTTCAGCGGCGCTTACGCCAACGTGCGGCTCTGCGGCTCCGGCGGCCTGGGTGGAAACGGCAACGATGACCCCTATGACAGCAGCAACAGCGAGATTCCGAAATTTCATGATTTCTTCCTTATCGATTATTTGCCAAGGCAACCTGCATCGCCTGCGCTCGCGAATATTGTTCGCCGCGCAATCAGCAGCGGTTGTTGGCGTTGATGACGTTTCCGCGAATGATTACGGTAGGGTTGTGTTGATGGATATCGCCCGGGCTAGAACGCACATTGCCGATCTCGATGCCGCCGCACCCAAGGGAGTCATGCTGATACTCAGTGATCGCCGAGCCGCGATTCGTCCGAGTCTTCTGGTTGTTGTCGATTCCCTGGGCGGAGTTGGACGGCGTGACGTTGCGCGTCACCAGTCCTTTCGCCTGGTTGGCAAGCATGATCGCATTCGCAGAGTTGTCCACGATATCGCCTGCAGTGGCAGGAAAGCACCAGAAGGCGACGACAAAGGCGGCCGCCACTTGCGCGGCCGTACGGCGAAACGTACGCATGGGACCGATCAGTTGCAGTCCGAGCCTATCGTACCGACCGATTGACAGGCGTTGACCGTGGCTCCACCCACACCGCCGCCGACGTTGATTACACCTGCCTGCCCGACATCGACGGCAAGCGTCAGGGCACCTTGGACCGTTCCGGACAGCACGGAAGCGACCGCTTGCTTGGCATTGACGGTCGCGCCCCCTGCACCGCCGCCGACGTTTATCACACCTGCCTCGCCAATTGTCGCAGTGATCGTCGCCGCCCCGCCGATGGACGGCGCGGAGCCGGCGAACGCGCTGCTGGACACCACGAAAAGAGCTATGAATAAAGGCACTGCGCTGCGTCCGAACATTGCCATTCCTTTACATTAAAGACGTTGGAAAAGAGGACAGTTTTTGTTTTTTTGCTGGCCTGTTCCTCAAAGAAAGACCTGGTCTTCCGAACGACTCGAGAGCCGTATCGAACCAGACCGGCGACAGAATATTTACTAGCTTAGAATAAGTCAAGAATTTAATTGCGCGGTAGATCCCGGAAAAAAATGCCGCGGCCGGCAGGCCCATCACCGGCACCACCGCAGCTTCTCTGCCCGCCAGCCCCTCTCAGCCGCGCGTCGCAGACGCTAGGCCTCCCACTCGCGCCAGCTGGCGAACAGCAAGAAACAGAGGCCGAGTTTGGCCGGCTCCCCCTGCGCATGCGCGCGCGTACCCAGTTTGTAGGCATATCGGGATGTCGGTTCCTTACGCGGGCGTAATCGCCTACAGATTCTCGGGGCACGATCCGCAATCCCAAACTGCCGGTGACGGCGGGCGACCCACGGCACTCACCCGCGGGCGTTGAATCGCTAGTGAATCTAATCCATGACAAAGATCAATACGGGATCGTGAACGCGAGGTAGCGTAATAGTTGTTTTCCAATAGGGAAAAATTGGGCGCAGGAGGTCATTTGGTCATCTCGTTCTTGCAAATTTGCAGGACCGATTGCTCGGAGGGTACGATCGTGATGCGTGTGTTGATGAGAGCATTTGCCGTGGCCATCATCGGCGCTTCGTGCGCCGCCGGTGCGGCAGAATTGAATTGGGTCACGAGTTGGACTGGTTCCGTTCAAGGCCCCTATCCAGTTGGCAATCCTTCGGCTCAGCCCAATCTGACTTTGGTATTTCCATCCCCGGAGATTGGCGCCCGAGACCAGTCGTTCCGTCTCATTGTTAAGCCCGAGTTTTGGGGAAGCCAGGCGCGGATGCGCTTCTCCAACGCACTTGGTACTCGGCCGATAACGTTTGACGGCGCATTCGCGGGCCTGCAGTGGTCGGGATCTGCGGTGCTGCCTGGCACCAACCGGCCGGTTTCATTCGGCGGCAATAGCAGCGTGACGATCAAACCCGGAGAGTCGGCATGGAGCGATCCGGTTTCGCTACCCTTCGTCAAGAGAGGCGTCGATTTGCGCGGCAGAAAGCTAGCAGTGAGTTTCCACGTCGCAGGAATCAGTGGCCCGATGACCTGGCATGCCAAGGCATTGCAGTCATCCTATGTCACGCTTCCAGGCGCAGGGGCCATGGGTGGCGACGTTTCGGAGACGGCATTTCCGTTCGCAACGGCGTCGTGGTATTTCCTGGATGCGGTCGATATGGTTGCGCCCAAGGGCGTGGGGGCAATCGTTGCGTTTGGAGACTCCATCACAGACGGGACAGCCTCGACCATAAATGGGGATGATCGCTGGCCGGACGTGCTTGCACGACGACTCGGCGGGCGCGGGGTCGTGGTGAATGCCGGAATCGGCGGAAACCAAGTGGTCGGCCCGAATGAATACTCGCCGCAGAAGCCGTTTCCAGGCGGACCATCTGCCCTGCAGCGCTTGGAACGCGACGTGCTGACGCTGTCAGGCGTCAAATCCGTGATCTGGCTCGAAGGCATCAACGACTTCAGCAAGAATGGCAACGCTGAAGCAGATGCCGTAATAGCGGGCATGCGCGAGGGGGTTACACGTATGCGTGTCGCGATTCCTGGCATTAAAGTGATTGGGGCCACGGTCGTATCGGCGCTGGGCAGTAGTAGTGCCGCGCACGGTTTTGAGCTTCAGGACGAAAAGCGCAAGAAGCTCAACGAGTTCATTCGCACGAGTGGCGTGTTCGACAGCGTCGTCGATTTTGACCGCGTCACCTTCGACCCGCAGACCGGCGGTATGAAACCGGGGTTTGTGCCGGACAACACGCTCGGTGGGCCTGGTGACAAGCTACATCCGAATCGCCTTGGCTACCAGGCCATGGGGATGGCAGTCGAGCCGGGGACTCTTGGCATCCCGGCCAAGTAAGCTCTCACAATAACCACCCTCCGAGCGGACCTTTAGTGTTCGGCCCGACAAGCTCGTAGCCGGGAGGAGCCACGTGACCTCCGCTCCGGCAGAGTTGCGCTGATGAGCTCACGCTCGCGGCGAGCATTGCCGGTCGGCTGAGTGACCGCTTCCTGGCTTCGCGAAGGGCAGGTTCAGGTTGAGTAGCAGACGCATCCCCCGCCACCCTCACCGCCCAAACCGAAACCTCGTCCCCGTCGAACTAAGCAACACCCTCCCCGGCATTTCCTGCTTCGCCGTTTCGTAGAACGGCGTCCCGGTGCAGTGCATCGGGATCAGGTAGTCCGGATTGAACTCCTTCAGCGCGGCCACGGTGTCGCGCACGTATTCCTGCGGCATCGGCATCAGGTGAAATCCGCCGATGATCGCGTGCACTTTGGCGATGCCCGATACCTTGATCGCGCTGCGCACGGAGTTGACGACGCCGCGGTGCCCGCAGGAGGTCATGACCACGAGGCCCTTGCCCTTCACATTGAAGCAGGTCGCCTGTTCGTGCTGGAAGTCGTCGGGCACGATGCTCAGCCCGCGCTTCTCCGCGGGCAGGTCCTCGGGCGCGCTGCCCGTGCCGTCGGGCTGCAGGCCGATCTTCATGCGCGAGGACCGCGCCGGCTTCTCGAACGACACCTCCGGGATATAGCCGGTGGTGAAGCCGTGGCCGGCGAGGAGCGAGGGCCGCTCGGCGAACAGCACCTGCAGCCCGGCCGCCGCGATCGCCCTGCGGTCGAGGGCGCCGAAATTGGACGGCGCATCGGCCGGTCCGGTCTCGCGGCTGCAGAAGCACTCTTCGCCGCCGAGGTAAAACGGCAGTCCGGGCTTCAATTCCTTGCCGTGCGCGGCGAGGAAACCCACCATGCCGCCGAAGTGATCGTAATGCCCGTGCGAGAGCAGCAGGGCGTCGAGTTTCGCAACGTCGATGCCGAGCAGCTCGAGGTTGTTGTTGAGCGTGCCGCCGGTGAAGCCGAAGTCGACCAGCACCTGGCGCGTCTCGGCGCCGCGCGCGGATTCGAGGTGCAGCGCGAGGCCCCATTCGTTCTGCAGCGTGCGCGGCGCCTCGGCCGTGGCCGGCCGACTCCAGCGCTGCACCGCCACTTCGCCGAACTTGCCGGCTGCTTCGAACAGGTGGTGATAGGAGTCGGTCACCACGCATACCGACAGGCGGTCGACCTCGGGCAGCGTCGCCGTGAGCGCCGGCGCCGGCGCGGCGCGGATGTTCGACAGCACGCCGCCCGCGAGGCCTATGCCGCCGGGTCCCATGGCGGCGAGCGCATTGCGCCGCGCCGGGTTGTCGAGGTTGTCGCCCATGCTGTCTCCTCCCGAAAACGCGAACCTTATGCCGCGCTGCGCAGCGCGGACGGCCAAGCATACGCCGATCAGGAACCGAAAGCAGTTTACGCCGGTATTGCGATGATGTACATTTCATCTGTACATAACGGTATTGTGCCATGTCCAGCCCGCGCAAAGTCAACGTCACCGAACTCCGCCAGAACCTTCCGGCCTACCTCGCCGACGTGCAAAAAGGCAAGGAGATCGAGGTCACGTCGCGCGGAAGGGTGATAGCCCGCATCGTTGCCGGCGGCGATCCTCACCAGGAGGCGCGCGAACGCCTGCTCGCCATCCGCAAGCATTGCCACGTCGGCGACGTGGAGAGCCCGACCGGCGCGCAGTGGGACGCAGAGCGTTGATCGTTCTCGACACCCACGCGCTGATTTACGACGCGCTGACTCCTGCCCGCCTGTCGGCACGCGCCCGCAAAGCCATCGCTCTAGCGTTCGTCGAGCGGGATATCGCCTGCAGCGACATCAGCCTGTGGGAAATCGCAATGCTCATCGCGCGCAAGCGGCTCGATCCCGTGGTGGATGCGCGGCAGTTTCTGGATGACCTGATCGCTGCGCGGCATGTCCGCGTGTTGCCGATTACGGCCGAGATCGCCGTTCTGTCCCAGTCCGACCTGTTCTCCCATGGCGATCCGGCAGACCGGCTGATCGCGGCCACTGCGCAGTTGCACCGCGCCGCGTTGATTACATCCGATGCGAATCTGCGCAAGCTGAAGGAAATCACCGCAATCTGGTGAGCCGGCCCCTCTGTGCCGGCGCAAGGCGGCCGAAGAAGCCGAGGTGATGCGGCCAGCGCACCAAAATGGGACGCGTCCGCAACGGCGCCGCGCTTGACTGTGGCGCGCGCGAGGCGGATGCTTGC
>JAAOZY010000014.1 GCA_012274205.1 Betaproteobacteria bacterium | reverse complement strand
TGTCCTTCGCATGCGGCAAGGCCCTCGCCTCCCGCACCAGTTGCCGGCAATCGCTGTCCTTCCCCGGCCCGGCGTCGATCAGTGGGATCAGCGCCAACACCGGACTGGCGATGCCCAGCGCGATCGCGCCGATCGCACGCGCGGCCACGCGCCCCTTGTCGATCCGAACGTCGGGATTGGCAAAACTGCCGCGCACGTAGATCGGGCTGTGCAGGGCGACGGGGCTGGTATCTTTCGTATTCGGGTTGAGCGTCAGATCCAGTTTTTCCTGGCGCAGATCGATGCTGCCGCTGCCGACGATGGTGGTGACTTCGGTGTCGAAGACCAGGCCGTTGGCGCGCATGATGCCGTCCTTGACCTCAAAATCGGCGACACCACAGCGCAGCTTCACCAGCTCGTCGCCCCTCACTTTCAACACCAGCATTTCCCACAGGTGCAGGCCGACTTTTTCCATCATCATTTTGCTGATTTCGCCCTTGGAAACCACCAATCCCACCTTGCCGTTGGAGCTTGCGAGCATGTGCCCCACCGAATTGCCCTTGCCAGTGAGATCGAACTCGCCGTTGATCTGGCCTATGCTGGTCTTGGTCAGCGCGACCGTCGGAAACAGCTTGGCGATGAGTAATTTTCTGGCCTTCACCTGCGCGCGCGCCTGGATCGGATGCTGGCGCCCATCGAGCGAAATCACCGCGGTGAGGCGCCCGCCGGCCATACCGAATTCGAGCGGATCCAGCGTCAGCACCGAATCGCGCAAGCTCAAATGTACCGCCAGATCTTCCAGCGGCAGCGCCTTGGCGCGACGGATGGTTTTCGCCTTCAGTGTCATTTCCGCGTCCACGCTGTCCCAGCGCTCGGCATTGAACGGCAGATCCGGCAGCACGCGCGCCTGCGCGTGTGCCGGCGCGGCCGTCGATGAAGGCAGCGGCGCGGCCTTTTTGGCGGCTTCCAGGCTGCCCGGCCGCGCGCCGATCACGGGACCGAGATCAGCGAAATCGAGCACCCTGGAGACCAGATCCGCTTTCACGGCAGTACGCTTGCCGCCGGTTTCGACCTGAAACGTGCCGCCGATATCGCTGTCCCCTACCCGTCCCGAAAATTTGTCGTAGCGCCAGGTTTGGCCGTCGTGCACGATGTGCCCCTCGGTCACGTAAGCGCGCGTTTCCGGAAAGGCGATGCCGAGCAGCGGATAGAGTTGCGCCAGGCTGTCGCCGTGCAAAGCGAGGTGCATGTCCATCGCGGTAAACTTGAGCAGGCTGGTGATGCTGCCCTCCGCCTTCACGCCGGTATGCCCGACGCTGAGCTCGACTTTCAGCGGATAGGGCGCGGTTTCGTCGCGCAGTCCGAGCACCGGCCCGCCCTTGCCCTGCGCCTTGAGCGCCATGCCCTTGTACCGCCCCTGCGCAGTGAACACCAGCGCCTCCCCGGCCACCTTCGCATCCGCGGTCGAAAGCTCGGCGCGTATGCTGGTCTTCTGCGCCGCATCGTCGTAACCGAGCCGCCCTTGGTCGAGCATCAGGCGGTCGACGCGGATACGCGCGTCCTCGTTCTGCTGATTCAGATCCAGCAGCCAGTTCTTGCGGCCGCCGCTGCCCTGCTCCAGATACACCAGCGGGCGCACCAGCCGCACTTCGGGCAGGACGATGTTGCCCCGGAGGAGCTGCGGCAGGTTGATCGCAAGCTCCACCGCGTCCGCCACGACCATCTGCTTTTCCCTGGCCCAGGCAGGATTCGCGAACGTCACCGCGCCGGCATGGATGCGCGGCAGCGGCCAGCCGAGCTTGAGCCGGAGATCGCCGCCAATACGCAATGCGCGGCCCGTCTTTTCCAGGGTCATGCGTTCGATCGGCCCGCGCAGCCAGTTCCAGCCGAAAATCGCGATAAACAGTGCGCCCAGCAGGACCGGCGCGAGCAGAAGTCCGGCAGTCCATTTGAGCAAACGGGAACGTGTCATAGCGGTGTGCAGCCGGCGCGGCCAATTGATTTCGACCGGCTGGAGCCCTTTCTGGGTATGGCACAAATTATCCACAGGCCACAAGAACCATTCCGTGCGCTTGCGTACATACGCCGCTTGATTTTGATCGTAATCTTGGCCTTCGCCCGGCAAGGCTGCGGTGGCCTTTGCCTGTTTGGATCCGCTGAACGCTTTTCCCGGGTTTTACGATGATAGAGCTTACCCAACGCGAACCAAGTTGAGCAGCAACAACCTACGCGACACCGCGGCCCGTTGGCGGGCGCGCCTGCGCGGCAACTCTCTCGCACGACCACAGATCGTCGGTGATGCGCCACCGCTGCGGGCGGAGCTGTTTGGCGCCGACCAGATGGAGCAGCATGGCAAAACCCTCGCGGGCTCGCACCGGTTGAGCTCGCAGCCGGGCGCGGATCAACTGCTCGCGCGGCTGGCCGAGAATGAAGACGTTCTGCTGCAAGCCTACAAGCTGTTGACGACGGCAGGCAAGGCCAATCGCCGGATTTCGCCGGCCGGTGAATGGCTGCTCGACAACTTCTATTTGATCGAAGAGCAGATACGCACGGCCAAGCGGCATTTGCCCAAGGGTTACAGCAGGGAATTGCCGCGCCTGGCTCACGGTCCGTCGGCCGGACTGGCGCGCGTGTATGACATCGCGCTGGAGGTGATCGCGCACGGCGACGGACGCGTGGATCCGGAAAGTCTCAGCCACTTCGTCGCAGCCTACCAGAAGATCACCGCGCTCAAGC
Source organism: Betaproteobacteria bacterium (assembly GCA_012274205.1). GTDB lineage: Bacteria > Pseudomonadota > Gammaproteobacteria > Burkholderiales > SG8-39 > 2-12-FULL-64-23. The sequence continues at coordinate 7,612 of JAAOZY010000014.1, read as the reverse complement.
TGGGCGAGTTGTGGGCCATTCCCATCATGCTGCGCCTGGCCCTGATCGAGAATCTGCGCCGCGTCGCAGCACGGGAGGTCGCCAGCATCCTGGACCGTGATCGCGCCGATGCCTGGGCGGATCAGATGATGGAGGTGGCCGAGCAAGACCCGAAGAGCCTGATTCTGGTGGTATCGGACATGGCGCGATCGAACCCGCCCATGGTCAGTTCCTTTGTCGCCGAGCTTGCGCGACGCCTCCAGGGTCAGAGCGCCGCCCTGGCATTGCCGCTGACCTGGATCGAGCAGCGCCTGTCCGAGTCCGGTCTGACGATCGAACAGCTGGTGCAGTCGGAAACCCAAAAGCAGGCCTCCGTCCAGGTTTCGATCAGCAACAGCATCGGCAGTCTGCGCTTTCTGGGAGCGATGGACTGGCGTGAATTCGTCGAGTCGATGAGTGCGGTCGAACAGAAACTGCGGCAGGATCCGGGCGGCGTTTACGCCAGGATGGATTTCGCCACGCGCGATCGCTACCGGCATGCGGTCGAAAAGGCCGCGAAAACAAGCCGTCTGTCCGAGGTCGAGGTCGCGCGCAAAGCAATTCAGCTGGCGCACGAAGGCGCAGCCGGCGCGATCGCCAGGAACGGACTCCATGGCGGCGCCGGCAGTGATCGCGCTGCGCATGTAGGCTACTACCTGATCGACACGGGTCTGGCGCAACTGGAACGCGCGGCTGAAGTGCGCGCTTCGATCGGCACGACCGTGCAGCGCAGCTGCGGCCGGTCTGCTTTGTTTCTTTATCTGGGCAGCTCGGGGCTGCTGACCCTGCTATTTTCCTGGACCTTGCTGGCGAAGGCGCAGGCCGGCGGGCTGCACGGCTGGTGGCTGGCACCGATGGCGCTTCTGCTGGTTTTTTGCACCAGCCATCTGGCCATCGCGCTGGTCAATTGGGTGGCCACCCTGCTGGCGACGCCGCGTTCGCTGCCGCGCCTGGACTTTTCCAAAGGCATTTCCGCCGACTGCCGCACGCTGGTTGTGGTGCCGGCGATGCTTGCAGACGCACAGGACACCGAGAATCTGATCGAAGCGCTCGAAGTCCGGTTCCTCGCGAACCGGGACGAGCAGCTGCAGTTCGGCCTGCTGACCGACTTTTGCGACGCGCATGAGGAATCCCTGCCCGAGGACGCGGCGCTGTTGCTGCTGGCGCGGAACAGAATCGAAGGGCTGAATGCAAAGTACAGACGCGTCGAAGGCGCAAGCAAAGGCGACGCCTTTTTCCTGTTCCACCGCCCGCGCCGCTGGAATCCGCGCGAACGGCTGTGGATGGGTTACGAGCGCAAGCGCGGCAAGCTGGCGGACCTGAATGCGCTGCTGCGCGGCGGCGGCAAGGACAGTTTCTCGCTGCTCGTCGGTGCGACCGAGGCCTTGTCCGGCGTCAAGTACGTCATCACCCTAGATACCGATACGCAGTTGCCGCGCGATGCGGCGCGTGCGTTTGTGGGCGCGATGGCGCATCCCTTGAATTGTGCGCAGTTCGACGAAAAGCAGCAGCGGGTGACCGGGGGCTATGGCATCCTGCAGCCGCGCGTGGCAGTGAGCCTTCCCGGAACGAACCGCTCGCGCTATGCGCGGCTGTTCGGCAGCGAACCCGGCATCGACCCGTATACGCGCGCCGTTTCGGATGTGTACCAGGACCTGTTCGGCGAGGGTTCCTTCATCGGCAAAGGCATTTATGACGTCGATGCGTTCCAGCGCTCGCTCAAGGGACGTTTCCCTGAAAACCGGATACTCAGTCACGACCTGCTGGAAGGCTGCCATGCGCGCGCCGCGCTGCTCTCCGATGTGCAGCTGTACGAGGAATACCCATCGAGCTACAGCGCGGACGTGAGCCGCCGGCACCGCTGGATTCGCGGTGATTGGCAGATTGCTTCGTGGTTGCTGCCGCGCGTACCCGGCAACAGCGCCGATATCGCTGGCGGGCCGCAACAGAACCGGCTGTCGGCGCTGTCGCAATGGAAAATCTTCGATAACCTGCGGCGCAGCCTGATTCCCGCGGCATTGACGCTGCTGTTGCTGCTGGGCTGGACCGTCCTGGCCGCGAGCTGGTACTGGACCCTGGTGGTCGTCGGCATCATCCTGCTTCCGCCGGTGATCGCCCTGATGCTCAATCTGCTGCGCAAGCCCGAGGATCTGCGGCTGCGCCAGCATCTGGCCGCGGCTTTGCGCTCGGCGCTCGGGCACTTCGCGCAGGCACTGCTCACGCTCGCCTGCCTGCCCTACGAGGCCTACTACAGCCTGGACGCGATTCTGCGCACCAACTGGCGCATTCTGGTGTCGAAAAAACAGCTGCTGGAATGGGCGCCCTCGGGCGGCTCGGTTGGCGCCGCGCGCAGCAGCCTCCTCGCCTGTTACCAATCGATGTGGAGCGCACCGGCGCTCGCCATCGCCGCTGCCGGCTATCTGGCCACCTCGATGCCGGCCGCGCTGCCAATCGCGGGGCCGGTATTGTTTCTGTGGCTGGCCGCCCCCGCAAGCGCATGGTGGATCAGCCAGCCGCTCAGGCGCCGCGAAGCACGGCTGACGCCCGGGCAAATCCTTTTTCTGCAGACCATTTCGCGCAAGACCTGGGCGTTTTTCGAGACCCTCGTCGGCGCGGAAGATCACTGGTTGCCGCCCGACAACATTCAGGAGCATCCGCTTGCCGTGGTCGCGCATCGCACCTCACCCACCAACATGGGGCTTTCACTGCTGGCGAATCTGTCCGCCTACGACTTCGGCTACATTCCGGCTGGACAACTGATCGAGCGTACGACGAATACGCTGGCGACGATGTCCGCGCTGGATCGGCACCAGGGTCACTTCTACAACTGGTACGACACGCAATCGCTGCAGCCGCTGGCTCCGCTATACATATCGTCGGTGGATAGCGGAAACCTCGCGGGCCATTTGCTCACTTTGCGCCCGGGACTCCTCGCTTTGTCCGACCACAAGATCCTCGGCGCGCGCTTGTTTGACGGCTTATTCGACACACAGAGGGTGCTTCTGGAAACCGCGGCAGACGCACCACCGGCTGCGCTGGCCCTGCTCCATCAACTGCAGAAAGATCTGGAATCTGCCTACGATTCGCGGCCGGCCACGCTCGCGGCGGCGCAAACCTGGCTGGCGCGCCTAGCGACGTCGGCGGCACAGGTGGGCGCCAGCCTGGCGCGCCAGGATAAGGCCGCGCCCCTCGCGCCGCAGGATGGCGCGCAGTGGTGGGCGCAGGCGCTGATCCGGCAATGCCGCAGCGCCCTGGATGAACTGAGCTTGCTTGCCCCTTGGCTCGCGCTACCGCCTGCGTCAAGCGTACTGCGTCGCTTCCTCGATACCGCAGAGATTCCAACGCTGCGCGAGCTGGCCGGCAACAAAATGCCGTGGGTGAGCGCAATCGAGCGGCAACTGGCCAGCGCAGCCACGCCCGAGGAGCGCGCGTGGATGGATCAGCTGCGCGGGCACCTCGCCGCGGCAAGCCGCAACGCCCAACAAAGGATTACGGCGATCGAACGACTGACACTGCTGCTAAGCGAACTGGCCGTAGTGGAGTATGACTTCCTCTACGACAAGACGCGCCATCTGCTTGCCATCGGCTACAACGTCAGCGAGCGGCGCCAGGACGCGAGCTATTACGATCTGCTCGCCTCCGAAGCACGATTTTCCAGCTTCGTGGCGATTGCGCAAGGGCAGCTGCCGCAGGAAAGCTGGTTCGCGCTGGGCCGCCTGCTGACAACCACCGGCGGTGAACCGACGCTCCTGTCGTGGAGCGGCTCGATGTTCGAGTACCTGATGCCGCTGTTGGTCATGCCGACCTACGAAAACACGCTGCTCGACCAGACCTACCACGCGGCAGTGGAACGACAGATTGCGTATGGGAAGCAGCGCGGCGTAGCCTGGGGCATGTCCGAATGCGGCTACAACACGGTCGACGCCTCTCTCAATTACCAGTATCGCGCATTCGGCGTGCCCGGCCTCGGCCTGAAACGCGGACTGGCCGAGGATCTGGTCATTTCGCCGTATGCCTCGGCGCTCGCGCTGATGGTCGCTCCCGAGCGCGCGTGCCTGAATCTGCAGCGGCTCGCCGCCGAAGGACTGGCGGGACAATTCGGTCTGTATGAAGCCGTCGACTACACCGCGTCGCGTCTGCCGCGCGGGCAAACCAGCGCCGTGATCCGCTCGTTCATGGCGCATCACCAGGGCATGATCCTCCTGTCTCTGGCTTATCTGATCCTGGACCGTCCGATGCAAAAGCGCTTCGAGTCGGATCCGATGTTTCAGGCCACCACCCTGTTACTGCAGGAGCGGGTGCCCAAGGCCGGAGCGCTTCAGCTGCATACGGCGGAATTCTCCGCCATTCGCGCGGCGGCCAACGAGCCGGAAATGCCGGTGCGCGTCCTCAGCAGCCCCGACACGCCGATCCCGGAGGTGCAGTTATTGTCGAATGGCAGATACCACGTGATGGTTACGAATGCGGGCGGCGGCTACAGCCGCTGGAAAGACCTCGCCCTTACCCGCTGGCGTGAAGACACGACCTGCGACAACTGGGGTGCGTTCTGTTATATCCGTGACCTGAAAAGCGGGGAGTTCTGGTCGAATACCCATCAGCCGACGCTCAAACGCGCGGAAAAGTACGAAGCGGTTTTCTCGGAGGGCCGCGCCGAGTTTCGCCGCCGCGATCTGGACTACGATCTGCATACCGAAATCGTGGTTTCGCCGGAAGACGACATCGAACTGCGCCGGCTTCATATCACCAATCGCGCGCGCACCCCGCGCACGATTGAAGTTACGAGCTACGCCGAGGTGGTTCTCGCCGACGCCGTCGCGGACGCATTGCATCCTGCGTTCAGCAATCTTTTTGTGCAGACCGAGATCATCCGCGAGCGCCAGGCCATCGTGTGCACGCGCCGTCCGCGCTCGGTCGATGAACAGTCGCCCTGGATGTTTCATTTGATGACCGTGCGCGGCGCCGAGGCCGGGGAGATTTCGTACGAAACAGACCGCATGCGCTTCATCGGCCGCGGGCTCACCGTTGCCGCGCCGCAGGCGATGGGCGATTCCGCCGCGCTCTCGGGCAGCTCAGGCTCGGTGCTCGATCCGATCCTTGCGATCCGCTATCGAATCACCCTCGAGCCCGAACAAACCGCAGCCATAGACATGGTCTCCGGCATCGGTGCGAGCCGCGACGCGGCCTTGAACCTGGTCGGGAAATACCAGGACCGGCATCTCGCGGACCGGGTGTTCGAGCTGGCGTGGACCCATAGTCAGGTGGTGCTGCGCCAGATCAATGCCACCGAGGCTGACGCGCAGCTCTATGGACGGCTCGCGTGCTCCGTCATCTACGCCAATTCCAGTCTGCGCGCAAACGCGGGCGTTCTCGGCAAGAATCGCCGCGGACAATCCGGCTTGTGGGGCTATGCGATTTCCGGCGATTTGCCGATCGTGTTGCTGCAGATTGGCGACCTGGCGAATATCGATCTGCTGCGCCAGTTGGTGCAGGCCCACGCCTACTGGCGCCTGAAGGGACTCGCTGTGGACCTGGTGATCTGGAATGAAGACCGCGCCGGCTACCGGCAGCTGCTGCAGGAACAGATCATGGGGCTGATCGCCGCCGGCATCGAAGCCCACGTGATGAACCGGCCCGGCGGCATCTTCGTGCGCCCGGCGGAACAGATATCGGAGGAAGATCGCGTGCTGGTCCAATCGGTCGCGCGCGCGATCATCAGCGACCGGCGCGGAACGCTGGCAGACCAGATCAACCGGCGCGGCGTGACCGGAGCGCGCGCACCGCATCTGAATTTGCCGCGCTTCAAGCCGATCCGCGCCGCGCGCCCCGAGCTGCCGGCGACAATCGCGCCCACGCGCCGCGATCTGCTGTTCGACAACGGGCTCGGCGGTTTCAGCGCGGACGGGCGCGAGTACGTCATCACCACCGCCCCGGACCAGGTCACGCCCGCGCCCTGGGTGAACGTGCTCGCGAATGCGCACTTCGGCACCGTCATTTCCGAGAACGGTATGGCCTACACCTGGAGCGAAAACGCGCATGAGTTCCGCCTCACGCCCTGGGGCGACGATCCGGTGAGCGATAGCGGCGGCGAGGCGTTTTACCTGCGTGACGAGTACAGCGGCCGCTTCTGGTCACCGGCGCCCTTGCCCAGCCGCGGCGCCACGCCTTACGTCAGCCGACACGGATTCGGTTACAGCGCTTTCGAGCATGCGGAAGACGGCATCAGCTCGGAACTCACCGTTTTCGTGGCGCTGGACGCTGCGGTCAAGTTTTCGGTATTGAAACTGCGCAACGAGTCAGGCCGCGCGCGCCGGCTCTCCGTGACCGGCTACGTCGAGTGGGTGCTGGGCGACCTGCGGCCGAAATCGGCCATGCACGTAATCACTGAAATCGATCCGGCGAGCGGCGCATTCTACGCACGCAACGCCTACAACACCGAGTTCGCCGACCGGGTCGCGTTCTTCGACGTCGATGTCGACGACTCGGGAAGAACCTTCAGCGGCGACCGTGCCGAGTTTGTCGGGCGCAATGGCACGCTCGCGAATCCGGCTGCCATGACCCGCACGCAACTTTCCAACAAAGTCGGCGCCGCTCTGGATCCCTGCGCGGCAATCCAGCTTGTGTTCGATCTGGCCGACGGAGAAGAGCGCGAATTTGACTTTCGCCTCGGCGTAGCCGGAAGAAGGGGCGCCGACGAAGCGAGCAAGCTGGTGCGCCGCTTCCGCGGGCCGACTGCGGCGCGCACTGCGCTCGAAGCGGTGCACGCATACTGGAAGCGCACGCTGGGTGCGGTACAGGTGGAAACACCGGACCAATCCCTCAACCTGCTCGCCAACGGCTGGCTGGTCTATCAAACCCTGGCCTGCCGCCTGTGGGGGCGCAGCGGCTATTACCAGTCCGGCGGCGCGTTCGGCTTCCGCGATCAGCTGCAGGACGTGATGGCGCTGGTGCACGCGGAGCCGGCGCTGGTGCGCGAGCACCTGCTGCGCTGCGCGGCGCGCCAGTTCCGCGAAGGCGATGTCCAGCACTGGTGGCATCCCAGCTCCGGCCGCGGCGTGCGCACTCACTGTTCCGACGACTATCTTTGGCTGGCGCTGGCAACCTGCCGCTATGTTTCGAGCAGCGGCGACAGCGCCGTGCTGGATGAATCCATATCCTTCCTCGACGGCCGGGCGGTCAATGCCGACGAGGACTCCTATTTCGATCTGCCCGGCCGCGCTGACGAATCGGCGACTCTGTATCAGCACTGCGTGCGCGCCATCCTGAGAGGGCTGCGCTTTGGCGCGCACGGCCTGCCGCTCATCGGCTCCGGCGACTGGAACGACGGCATGAATGCGGTCGGCCACCAGGGCAAAGGCGAAAGCGTGTGGCTGGCTTTCTTTCTCTACGACGTGCTGATGCAATTCAGCGAGCTTGCGCGCACGCGCGGCGACACGCCCTTCGCCGAGCGCTGCCAGACGGAGGCCGCAACACTGCGCCAGAACACCGAGCGCAACGGCTGGGACGGCGAATGGTACCTGCGCGCCTACTTCGACGACGGCACGCCGCTGGGATCGGCCGACAACGCCGAATGCCAGATCGACGCCATTCCGCAAAG
>JAAOZY010000095.1 GCA_012274205.1 Betaproteobacteria bacterium | reverse complement strand
CCGAACATCGGCCTGATCAATTCGCTCGCGCTGTTCGCGCGCACCAACCAGTACGGTTTCATGGAGACGCCGTATCGCAAGGTCGAAAACAGCAAGGTCACCGACCAGATCGATTACCTGTCGGCGATCGAGGAAGGCAATTTCGTGATCGCGCAGGCGAACGCCGACCTGGACAAGGGCAAGCTCAAGGAAGGCCTGGTGTCCTGCCGCAACAAGAACGAATTCATGCTCGCGACGCCGGATCGCGTCGAGTACATGGACGTGGCACCGTCGCAGATCGTTTCGGTGGCGGCCTCGCTGATCCCGTTCCTCGAGCACGATGACGCCAACCGCGCGCTGATGGGCTCCAACATGCAGCGCCAGGCGGTGCCCTGCCTGCGCCCGGAGAAGGCGCTGGTCGGTACCGGCATCGAGCGCACGGTCGCGGTCGACTCCGGTACTGCGGTGCAGGCGCTGCGCGGCGGCGTGGTCGACTACGTCGACGCGAGCCGCATCGTGGTGCGCGTCAACGACGATGAGACCGTTGCCGGCGATGTCGGCGTGGACATCTACAACCTGGTCAAGTACACGCGCTCCAACCAGAACACCAACATCAATCAGCGTCCGCTGGTCAACGTAGGCGAGAGGATCGCCAAAGGCGACGTCGTCGCCGACGGCGCCTCGACCGACATGGGCGAGCTCGCGCTGGGGCAGAACATGCTGGTCGCGTTCATGCCCTGGAACGGCTACAACTTCGAGGACTCGATCCTCATATCCGAGCGCGTGGTCGCGGACGACCGCTATACCTCGATCCACATCGAGGAACTGACGGTGGTGGCGCGTGACACCAAGCTCGGACCGGAAGAGATCAGCCGCGACATATCCAACCTGTCCGAGGCGCAGCTGTCGCGCCTGGACGAATCGGGCATCGTCTACATCGGCGCGGAAGTCGAAGCCGGCGACGTGCTGGTGGGCAAGGTCACCCCCAAGGGCGAGACCCAGCTCACGCCGGAAGAAAAGCTGCTGCGCGCGATCTTCGGCGAAAAAGCGTCGGATGTGAAGGACACCAGCCTGCGCGTGCCGTCGGGCATTTCCGGGACCGTAATCGACGTGCAGGTGTTCACGCGTGAGGGCATCGAGCGCGACAAGCGCGCGCAGCAGATCATCGACGAGGAGCTCAAGCGCTACAAGCTCGACCTCGTCGATCAGATGCGCATCGTCGAAGCCGATACCTTCGAGCGGATCGAGCGCCTGCTCGTGGGCAAGACCGCCAACGGCGGGCCGAAGAAACTGGCCAAGGGCACCAAGCTCACCAAGAGCTACCTGCAGGAGCTGGAGCACTACCACTGGTTCGACATCCGCCTCGCCAACGAAGAGGCGGCGGCGCAGCTCGAGAGCCTCAAGGACAGTCTGGCGCAGAAGCGCGTGGATTTCGACGTGGCGTTCGAGGCGAAGAAGAAGAAGCTCACCCAGGGCGACGAACTGCCCCCGGGCGTGCAGAAGATGGTCAAGGTCTACGTTGCGGTGAAGCGCCGCCTGCAGCCCGGCGACAAGATGGCCGGCCGCCACGGCAACAAGGGCGTCATCTCCAAGATCGTGCCGGTCGAGGACATGCCCTACATGGCCGATGGCACACCGGTGGACGTGGTGCTGAATCCGCTGGGCGTACCCTCGCGCATGAACGTGGGCCAGATTCTGGAAACCCACCTGGGCTGGGCGGCCAAGGGCCTGGGCGCGAAGATCGGGGCGATGCTCAAGGCGCAGGCGAAGATCGCGGAACTGCGCAAGTTCCTCAACCTGATCTACAACAGCAGCGGCAAGGCGGAAAACCTGACGGATTTCTCCGACGAGGAGGTGGTGCGTCTCGCCTATAACCTGAAAGAGGGCGTGCCTTTCGCCACGCCGGTATTCGACGGCGCCAACGAGACCGAGATCAAGGACATGCTCGAGCTCGCCGGATTGCCGCGCGACGGCCAGGTGCGGCTCAAGAACGGCCATACCGGCGAGCCCTTCGACCGGCCGGTGACCGTTGGCTACATGCATGTGCTCAAGCTGCACCATCTGGTCGACGACAAGATGCACGCGCGCTCCACTGGCCCGTACAGTCTGGTGACGCAGCAGCCACTGGGCGGCAAAGCGCAATTCGGCGGCCAGCGCTTCGGCGAGATGGAGGTGTGGGCGCTGGAAGCCTACGGCGCCGCCTACACGCTGCAGGAGATGCTCACGGTCAAGTCCGACGATATCTCGGGCCGCACCAAGGTGTACGAGAACATCGTCAAGGGCGACCACAAGATCGACGCCGGCATGCCCGAGTCGTTCAACGTGCTGGTGAAAGAGATCCGGTCGCTCGGCATCGATATCGATCTGGAGCGCTACTGAGGCGCCGCCCAGGCGCGCCGCGGCAGAAAATATTTTGGTTTTAGGTGCATCACGCCAATTGGAGTGAAAGATGAAAGCACTACTTGATTTGTTCAAGCAGGTCACGCAGGACGAAGAGTTCGACTCGATCAAGATTGGACTGGCTTCGCCCGAGAAGATCCGCTCCTGGTCCTACGGCGAGGTGAAGAAGCCGGAGACCATCAACTACCGCACCTTCAAGCCGGAGCGGGACGGGCTGTTTTGCGCCAAGATCTTCGGGCCGATCAAGGACTACGAATGCCTGTGCGGCAAGTACAAGCGCCTGAAGCACCGCGGCGTCATTTGCGAAAAGTGCGGCGTCGAAGTGACGCTGGCCAAGGTGCGGCGCGAGCGCATGGGCCACATCGAGCTCGCCTCGCCTGTCGCCCACATCTGGTTCCTGAAGTCGCTGCCCTCGCGCCTGGGCCTGGTGCTCGACATGACGCTGCGCGATATCGAGCGCGTGCTCTATTTCGAAGCCTACGTCGTGACCGATGCCGGCATGGTTGCGGACCCCGACATCCAGCGCTGCAAGCTGCTGACCGAAGAACAGTACCTGACCAAGGTCGAGGAGCACGGCGACGAGTTTTCCGCGGCGATGGGCGCGGAAGGCATACGCGAGCTGTTGCGCAACCTCGACGTCGCGCATGAGATCGAGCAGCTGCGCAAGGAGCTCGAAGCCACCACCTCGGATACCAAGATCAAGAAGTTCGCCAAGCGCCTGAAGGTGCTGGAGGGCTTCCAGAAGTCGGGCATCAAGCCCTACTGGATGATCATGGAAGTGCTGCCGGTGCTGCCGCCGGATCTGCGCCCGCTGGTGCCGCTGGACGGGGGGCGCTTCGCCACTTCCGACCTGAACGATCTGTACCGGCGCGTGATCAACCGCAATAACCGCCTGAAGCGCCTGCTCGAGCTCAAAGCGCCCGAAATCATCGTCAAGAATGAAAAGCGCATGCTGCAGGAGGCGGTGGACTCGCTGCTGGACAACGGGCGGCGCGGCAAGGCCATGACCGGCGCCAACAAGCGCCCGCTCAAGTCGCTCGCCGACATGATCAAGGGCAAGGGCGGTCGCTTCCGCCAGAACCTGCTGGGCAAGCGCGTCGACTACTCCGGCCGCTCGGTGATCGTGGTCGGTCCGCAGCTGAAGCTGCACCAGTGCGGCCTGCCGAAGAAAATGGCGCTCGAATTGTTCAAGCCGTTCATCTTCAACAAGCTCGAATTGCAGGGCATCGCCACCACCATCAAGGCGGCCAAGCGCGAGGTCGAGGCCGAGACGCCGGTGGTGTGGGACATTCTCGAAGAGGTGATCCGCGAGCACCCGGTGATGCTCAACCGCGCACCGACGCTGCACCGCCATCTGGTCGCCGTCGAAGTCGGCGTTGAACGCGGCGCAAACCAGCGGGT
>JAAOZY010000094.1 GCA_012274205.1 Betaproteobacteria bacterium | reverse complement strand
TTCCAGGTTCACCGCTTTGAGCTTGCCGACCAGATCGTCGAGCTTGGCCTTGCCTTCGGGCTTGAGCACGGACTTGTCGAAGTCAAAGTTGGTTTCCGCGGCCATGGTCACTTTCTCGACTACGGGCTTGGGCGCGGCCTTAGGCGCAGGTGCCGGTGCCGGCGGTGCTGCCATCGGAGCCGGCGCGGGCGCGGCTGCGGGTTTCTTCGGCACCAGGTCCGGATCGCATTCCAGGGTCGCCATTGCCGGCGTCCAGTAACCGGTGCGCCAGCACAGACCGAACGGGTTCTTCACCACGACATTGGCGGCGGCGGCCTGGACATAGCCATTGTCCTCGGCGCAGGCACTATTCACACCCAAGCCCAGCGCAAGCGCTGCTAGAAGGAATAACCCAAATTGTCTGGCTGCCTTGTTCATGATCACCTCTCAAAAAAATTCCGATGCCCTGCGATACTCAGGTCCGGGTGCGCACGCCAAAGCCGAGGGCATTGCAAACCACCTGACACGAGCGCCACCATGGCCATTTGATCAGATAAGCGGGCGTCCGGCTTGATCAAAATCATAAATGCGGTGCAAGGGCGGGCGGGCAGGCAGGGGCCTTATCCGGGAGCATGCGCTGTGAATATTGCAGAACGATGACGCGACGGTCCGCCGGCTTTGCGCTTGCGTCGCTGCGGGCATGACGCCGAATCCGGTGCGAAGCGCTACCTGAGCTGCAGCGCGAAGCGGCCTTCGCCGCGATCCACTGCAATCATGCGCAGCAGCGGAGCGAGCTGTTGCATCTGCTGCGGCGGGACGCGCGCATTGCCCTGAAACTCCGGGTTGCGGCCGGCGGTCCATGCGCCGTGCCCATCGAGCTGGAGCGGTCCCTGCAAGGTGCGCAGCGACGCCTGCAGCGCGGCACCGTCGCCCTCGAGCCGCAGTTCATAGTCGCCCAGGGGCGAGACCCGGGTGAATGCCGAACCGGCACCGTGCCATTGCAGCGTGGCATTGCCGCGGACTGCGCCGCGGGCGAAGGCAAGGCGAGGGATGTGCAGCAGCATGTCGCCGGTGAGCCCGAGCGCCGCGAGCTTGGGTATCCCCAGACCCAGCGCTGCCGCCGGGAGGTTGATATCGGCATCCTCGATTTGGATCTGCGCGGGCGAAATCGCGACCGGGAAGCGCTTGGCCGCGTGGTCCAGTGACACTTCGTACAGGAGTTCTCCGCGCAGCAGGTATGCCGGCCGAACCTGCCAGGCGATGTGCTTTGCAATGGCGCTGCGGCGGTTCGCGTCGCGGATTTCGATCTGCCCCGTTCCCGACCACAGCGAGCCCCTGGCTTGTGCCAGGCGCAGTCCGCCGGCGCTCGCCTGCTCGAGGCGCGCATCGAGCAGCGTCGCCGGAGCGGTCGCGAGCAGCGCGAGCAGGTAGGCGGCGAGCCCGAGACCGAGCAGCCGCCAGAAACTCACTGCGGCTTGGGCCGGGTAAAGGTGGCCGTCACGCTCACCAGTCCCGGCGTGCTCAGCGCCTCGACGCGGCCGCTGTCGAGCCGTATGTGCTGGGTCTGCAGCGTCGCCACCCAGGCCAGCCAGTCGGAGAAGGCCACCGAGCCGAACACTACCTGCACCTGATCCGCGTTCTGCGCGTCGATGCGCAACAGCGCGTGCGCCAGCCCGGCGGCGCCGGCCTGCGCCTGCACCTGCGCGCGCAGGTCGGTCTGCGGCGCGGGCGCGGCAGGCGCGGCGCGCGCGCGCGCAAGCTCGTTCGCGTCCGCGTCCAGGCGCTGGGCCTGCGTGCGCAGTACCGACACGGACGTACCGAGTTGCATGCGCGCCCGGTAGGCCGACTGCACCAGCAACAGGTACAGCAGTGCGCCCACCAGCGTCGCCAGCGAGGCGATGATGATCCGATCGCGCGGCGAGCGCGATTCCCACAGCTTGCGCAGTTGCGCCTTCATGACGAACGCACCGTAATGACCGTGGCGCCGGAACGGGCCGGAACGCCCTTGTCGACGTGCAGTCCCGCCTGTTCCAGGCGCGCCAGGATGCCGCGCAGGCCGGCTTCCTCGACGCCGGCGAGCTCCAGCGTCATGCGCCCGCTTTCGTAGGAGGCGACGCGCAAGCCCCCCGGCGGCAGCTGCTTCAGCGCGTTCGCCACGCTGGTCAGCATCGGCAGGAAGTCGCCGCTGTCGGGCTGGCCCGCGGCATGGCGCGCTTCGGCGAGTTTGCGCCGCATCTGCAGCGCCGGGTCGGCCACCGCGACGGCTTCGGGAAACGCCGAGCGGAAGCGCGATTCCATGCGCGTGCGCAAAGCGCGCTGCTCGCTTGCGAGCCGCGCCCAGTCGGCCACCAGGGCCAGGGCATGCACGCTGAGCGCGGCGACCGCGATCCAGGCCGCCGGGCGCAGGCGCGCGAGCGTGCCGCTGGGCAGGCGCCAGCGCGGCCGCTGTTGTGCCAGGCTGATGCCGGCCTCGGGCGGCGCAGTACGCCAGTCCCAGGGTTCGGCGCGGCGCAGCGCTACGCCGAGGGCGCGCTGCCAGGCTTCGATTTCCAGCGGCGCATCGGGCGCGCTCGGATACACCGCGACCGAGGCCGGTGCTTCACCGCGCGACTTGGCTTCGTCAAGCATCATGCGCAGCGACAGCGGCGGCGAGGCTGCATCGCCGCGATCGGTCGCCGTGCCCTCGAGTTCGGACACGCGCACGAAACCTTCATGCCCGTCCCACGCCAGGCTCCACTCGCCCGCGATCCACGGCAGCATCAGGATCTCGCTGTGCACTTCGTAGCCGCGGATGCCGGCGGCGTCGAGCGCATCCTGCCAGGCCTTGAGCCCCTGGCGGTCGGCCACCGCGAGCACATCGGCGTCCCCCGCAGAGCCGAGCCAGCTCACCTGGTTGGCGTCCGGGTCGCCCACGATTTCATCTTCCACGGCGTAGGTGAGCACTGCGCCGGCGCGGCGGCGCGCCGCCTGCGGCAGGCGCGCGCGGGTGATCAGCACCTCGGCGGCCGGAAGCACCAGCTGCACGCTTGAGGCGCGCTGCGGCAGTTGCGCGAGCGCGCCTTCGCCGACGACCGGTGCGCGGCCCGCACCCAGCAGCGCCCACTGGCACCGCTGCGGCGTGTCGCGCAAAGAACAGTAGATCCTGAGCAAGCTCATGGCGTAACCCTGATTGAAGACCTGTTTCAAAACGAGGGCATGTTCCCCCGTGCTCCTTTATTTCCGCCCGCCGCAGAATGTAGCCTGCGGCGGGATTTGAGGCAATCGCCGCGCCCTGCTCCCTCGGGGCGCCCGGTGTTCACAGGAACTTGCGCCATATGATATTCGGCCAGCCCAGGCTGCCGCGCGCGAGCAGCGCCTTGCCGCGCGCCTGCGCGCCGCCTATGGTGACGCGCAGCGTCGCGAGGAAGTAGTTGCTGCCGACGCTGATGTCCGCTGCGCCGGCTTCCGCGCCGCGCGGAAGCCGCCGCAGAAAATCGTCCGTGCTGCGGAAATAGGCGCGGTCGCGCTGCGCCACCAGCAGCTGCGCGCCGCCGAGATCCAGCCCGTCGATGGTTGCGGCAATCACCTCCGCCGGGGCGGTATTGACGTTGACTGCGGTAAAAGTGGGCAGCGCAGTCACATAGGGACGCAGGCGCGCGCGCACGTTGTCGCCGAATCCGCGCACCAGCGCAAGTTCATCGGCGTCGATCAGCGGCAGGTTCGCAGCGAGGTAGCGCGGATTCCGCGTCCGGTAATAGGCGTCCTCGGCGCCGTCGCCGGGCTGCGGCAGGCTGTCGGCGTCGATCCAGTCTGCCAGCGCATCGGCCAGCTCGTCGGGCAGGCCCAGCGTTGCCAGCAGATTGCGAAAATGCACGAGCTGCACCACGTTGATCTTTCCGTCTACCACCAGATTGTTCAGATTGAAGCGGCCCTGCTGGTCTTCGATCTGGCCGACAAGCTCGCCGTTTTCGACCGGCAGCGGCGGCAGCTTCAGCGCCCAGGGTTCACCCAGGTGATCGACATTGCTCACGCGGCGGTCGTCGGCGAGCACCACGCGCGCCCAATCCGCCCCGGCCAGGAGCACGGCCCGCGCCTGGAGGTGGTCGGTGGTGAGCTCGACCTGGCGCGCCCAGGTGCTTTGCGAGACCACGATCGCGGCGGCGGCCATGGCGGCCAGCGCGACCACGCCCATGGCCAGCACGATGGCGATGCCGCGCTGGCGCTTCGGGGCCATTGCGGAATTGCCGGAACGGCCGCCGCTCATGATTGCAGCACGAATACGCGCACGATTTCCTCGTTCGAGGAAAGCACGATGCGCAGGCGCACCGCGCGCGGAAGCGCCTGGTCGGTGGGCGAGGCGGGCCAGGCATCGACCCACACCAGCGCGGGGTTGAGGTACTGTAGTTCGAAGGTCTTGACTCCGGTGAGAACCGCGTAGCGCGCGGGCTGCGCATCGGGCGCGACGTCCAGCCCTGCCCACAGCCACAGCTCCACCTCGTTCCTGTCATTGAGGCGGTAGCCGATGCGGCGCGCCGTGTCGACGCCGGCGTTTGAGGCGAAGCGGCTGAATTCGAGGCTTGCCGCGGAGGTGCCGGGCGGCACGCCCAACCATGGCGGCGCGATGCTGCCGGCGCTGCGCACCGGACGCGGCGCGGCGAGTTCCACGTCACGCTCGAAGCGCGAGAAAAATGCGGCCACGCTGCGCCATTTGTCGGTCTCATGCTTGACATGCTCGCGCGCGTCGAGCACCGCGCCCAGCCCGCGGTAGGACATCAGGGCGAGCAGAGACAGCACCAGCAGCGCCGTCATCACCTCGATCAGAGTAAAGCCGCGCACGCGCTTCATCTGCGCGATCCCGGTGGATTGACGATGAATCCCGCGAGGTGCGCCAGCGAATGCCCTTCTTCGGCGGCTGCGAACACGCGCACTTCGACGCGGCGGAACGCAGCGTTCGGTGTCGCGATGACTTCCTCGCGCCAGGTGAAATCGAGTCCGCCCTCGCGCGCACTGCCGCGCTGCACGCCCAGAGGCAGCCAGTCGG
>JAAOZY010000093.1 GCA_012274205.1 Betaproteobacteria bacterium | reverse complement strand
TCATATGTGTGAGTACCAAAGTGTATCTATGCGAGTCAGCACCCAAGCAGCCCCTCCGCACTCGCGCACAGAAAAACCACCCAAGCACCTTCACACCACACCCAGCACCCACACTTATCGGCTGTAAATTTTTAAAGAGCGTTTTGGTTGCGGGGGCAGGATTTGAACCTACGACCTTCGGGTTATGAGCCCGACGAGCTGCCAGACTGCTCCACCCCGCGTCCGTCCGTACGAACTTGTGTCCAGTACAGAGGGGAGATTATAGCCAATATGCCAAGCCGGTGTCAAACAAATTGCTGCTTTGCGCAATGAAAAACGCCGATCGAAATGAATCCGGGGCGTCATGCGGGAAATGGACGCACGCAACCTGTGTTTCCGGCGGCGAGTGTCGGTGATGAATTGCTGCAGACGGGCCAGCCGAATTGGTCCGCTGTCTATATCTATATACTGCGTTCGGTCTCGCCCGCGCTAGGACGCCATACCAGCAGGCGCTTTTCGATCACGCTGACAATCGCATCCAGCACCAGCGCAAAGCCTGTCAGCACGAGGATGCCGGCGAACACGGTGTTGATGTCGAATACGCCTTCGGCCTGGAGGATCAAGTAACCCACGCCGCGCGCCGACCCCAGGTATTCCCCCACCACTGCGCCGACGAACGCGAGGCCCACCGAATTGTGCAGGCTGGCAAACACCCAGCTGGTCGCGCTTGGCAGATACACGTGGCGCAGCAACTGCCTCTGACTAGCACCGAGCATGCGCACATTGGCCAGCACCACAGGACTCACTTCGCGCACGCCCTGGTAGACGTTGAAAAATACGATAAAAAATACCAGCGTTACGCCCAGCGCCACCTTGGACCAGATGCCGAGCCCGAACCAGATCGAAAAGATCGGCGCCAGAACCACCCGCGGCATCGAATTCACGGCCTTGATATACGGATCGAAAACTGCGGCGACCGTCGGACTCAGCGCAAACCATAGACCGATAACAAGGCCGGACGCCGAGCCAATGGCGAAGGCCAGCACAGTTTCCAGCAGCGTCACGCCGAGGTGTTCGTAGATGCTGCCCGAGCTGAACCATTCCCATATGCGCAGCAGCACTTTCTGCGGCTCGCCGAAAAAGAATGCAGCCTTGTCGGCATTGTCGAAGTACAGCGGCGGAAGCAGCGTCGGGCTGGTGAGCGCGTACCATGCGAGGAAGAACAGCGCCAGCACAATCAGCTGAAACAGGCGCAGCCTGAACTTATCGTTGCTGCTGGACATAGCCTTTCAATACCTCCTCCTTCATGGTGTGCCAGATTTGGGCATGCAATTGGAGGAAGCGCGGTGTCAGCCGTATGTCGGCCACATCGCGTGGGCGCTCCAGATCGATCCGGTACTCGCCGATCGGATGCGTTTCCGGTCCGGCCGACAGCACCACTACGCGATCGGATAGCGCAATCGCCTCCTCCAGATCGTGGGTGATGAACACGACCGATTTGCGCTCGGCCGACCACAACTCGAGCAGTTCGTTCTCCATCAGCTGCCGCGTCTGTACGTCGAGCGCGGAAAAAGGCTCATCCATGAGCAGTATCTCCGGGTTCAGGATGAAGGTCTGAGCCAGCGACACGCGCTTGCGCATTCCGCCCGACAACTGGTGCGGGTAGCGGCTGCCGAACCCGCCCAAGCCGACGCGATGGAGCCAGTCGTTGCCGCGCTCGACCGCCTCTGCGCGCGCGACGCCGCGAAATTCCAGGCCGGCGATCACGTTGTCAAGTGCGTTGCGCCAGGGCATCAGCGCTTCGGCCTGGAACAGGTAGCCCGCGCGGCGGTTGATGCCTTTCAATGGCTCGCCCAGGACCTTGACCGAGCCGCCGGACGGCTGCAGCAGGCCGGCAGCGACATTGAGCAAGGTGGATTTGCCGCAGCCCGTCGGCCCGACGACGCAGACGAATTCGCCTTCCGCTGCGCGCAAGGTCGTGTCCTTCAGCGCGGTATAGCGCTGGCTGCGATCATCGCGCGAAACGAAGGTGCAGGTGATATTTTCCAGTGCAAGGGCGGGAATCATGGCGAGTCAGAGGCGCGCTAGCCGAGCCGCGCCGTAGTCAGCGTCACCGGCATCAACGCATCGCGCCAGGCAGTCCTTGCGACTGGTGCAATCGATCCGGCGGCGGGGCGCCCGGATGTGCGCTCATTTGTATTTCGCGTTCGCCCTCTTCACGAATTCGTTGGTATAGGTTTGCTCCAGCTTTATTTCGGCCGGCTTGATCTGGGGATCAAAGGTCGCCAGCGCTTTCAACGTAGCCCTGGCGCCCACGTCCGATATCGATCCATCAGGCGAAAATGCCTCCTTGATCTTGCCGTAGGAGAAAAGGTACAGCGCCTTGTCGCCAAGCAAGTACGCTTCCGGCACCGCCTTGAGAATTTCCTGCGGCGTCGCCTTCGCCAGCCACTGGTCGGCGCGCACGATGGCGTTGGTCAACGCCTGCACCGTATTCGGATTCTTCTTGACGAATTCGATCGGCGCATAAAGACAACCGGCGGGGAGCGGTGCGCCCCAGACATCGACCGTACCCTTCAGGGTGCGCGTATCGGCGATGATCTTGATTGCTCCGTCCTGCTCCAGCTTGGTCATCACCGGATCGGTATTGGAGATGGCATCGATTTGCCCGCTCTTGAGCGCAGCGATCGCGCCCGCGCCGAGTCCGACCCCGACAATGGCGACGTCCGACTTCACCAATCCGCCTTTGACCAGCATCTGGTTGACCAGATTATTGGTGCTCGATCCCGGCGCCGACACGCCTATCTTCATGCCCTTCAAGTCTTTGGGCGACTTGTAGCCCTGCATCCGGGCGGTCGCCACCCCGAGCGAAATCTGCGGCAACCTGCCCTGCAGCACAAAAGCCTGAAAGTATTGCTTCTTGCCCTGCAGGCTGATGGTGTGCTCGTAGGCGCCGGAAACCACGTCGGCGCTGCCGCCGACCACGGCGCGCAACGCGGTAGAGCCGCCGGCGAAATCGCTGATGGTGACGTCCAATCCTTCGGCCTTGAAATAGCCGAGCTGCTCGGCAATGGTGAGCGGCAGATAGTAGAAAGCCGCCTTGCCGCCCACGGCGATGTGCACCTTGGACTTTTCCAGCACGCCTTGCGCGTACACCTGCGCGGTCAGCGCGATCAAGACCGCGCCCAGCGCAATTCTGATCCATTTCGACATGCCCATCCTCCCTGGTTTTGTCATGGCCCGTGATCGAGCGCTGTTGACACCGCGTTGCGCCACGCCAGTTTCATGCTCACACAGCAAATTCCGCGTGTCAACGCGGGATGCCCCTAGAACAAGCTCAGCTGGCCGGGTCCGGACGGCGGCCTGAAGCGGGTCGTATCGAGCTCACCGCGGCCTTTCCGGTTCAGGCCATGGCGCTCGCAGGCCAGGCGAAAGCGCTGTTCCTGCAGCTCCGCGAACAGGCCCTCCCCGCTCATACGCGCACCGAAGCGGGGATCGTTTTCGCGCCCGCCGCGCATTTGCCTTATCTGGCTCATGATGTGCGCGGCTTTCAGCGGGTAATGCCGCTCCAGCCAGTCTTTGAACAAGGACTTGAGTTCGTGGGGAAGGCGCAGTATCTGATAGCCGGCCATCACCGCGCCCTCGGCCGCAGCACGCTCCAGCACCGTCTCCATGTCGCGGTCATTCAGGAATGGAATCAGCGGCGCCACCAGCACGCCGCATGGCACCCCTGCCGCTTTCAGCGCGCGCAGCACCCGCAGCCGGCGCTCGGGTGCCGTCGAGCGCGGCTCGAGCCTGCGCATGAGCTCGTGATCCAGGGTGCCGATCGAAACGAACACGTGCGCCAGCCCTTTCTTCGCCATGGGTCCGAGCAAATCGAGATCGCGCTCCACCAGCGCCGACTTGGTCACTATGCCCACGGGATGCTCGCATTCGGCCATGAGCTCCAGCAGGCTGCGCGTGATCCTGTAGCTGCGCTCGATCGGCTGGTAGGGATCGGTGTTTGCGCCGAGCGCGATATGTTCGCAGCGATAGTCCGGACGCGACAGTTCAGCGCGCAACAACGGCACCGCATTGGCTTTGGCAAACAGCTTGGTTTCGAAGTCCAGGCCCGGCGACAACCCCAGATAGGCGTGGCTGGGGCGCGCGTAGCAATAGATGCAGCCATGCTCGCAGCCCTGGTAGGGATTGATCGATTGGGTGAAGGGGATATCCGGCGACTGATTGCGGCTGATGATGCTGCGCGCCTGCACCAGCGTCACTTCGGTGCGCGGCGCCGCGGCATCGTCACCTTCGCCCATCCAGCCGTCGTCGAACGCCTCGCGCGCCTCGCGCTCGTAGCGGCCTTGCGGACGGCTCGCCGCGCCGCGCCCCTTGATGCCCGCCGCAGCGGTACGCGCGCCGCCGGTCCCCGGTTTCATATCGCCTTCTTGCGGCGCAGCTCATCCATTGCCGCAGCATCATATCCATGCGCGCGCAGCACTTCCTCGGTGTGCGCGCCAAGCTTGGGCCCGATCCAGTCGACGTCGCCGGGCGTAGCCGAGAGTTTCGGCACGACGCCCGGCAGTTTCAGCGGCGTGCCATCATCGAGCGTGAACTGCCGGATCATGCCGCGCGCGAGGAACTGCGGATCGCGCGCGATGTCGGCGATGCTGAAGATTTTGCCGTTGGGCACCTGCGCCTGGTCCAGCAGCGCGAGCAGCGCCGCCGCATCGAGCGTGCCGGCCCAGCCGCCGATGATGGCATCGAGCTCGTCCGCGCGCTGCGCGCGTCCGGCATTGTCCGCCAGTGCGGGGTCGGCACCCAGATCGTCGCGGCCCATGGCCGTGCACAGGCGTTTGAAGATGCTGTCGCCGTTGGCTGCGATCAGCACGTGCTGCCCGTCCCTGGTGAGGTAGGTATTGGAAGGTACGATGCCGGAAAGATTGCTGCCGCTGCGTTCGCGCACGCTCCCGTACATGTCGAATTCGGGCAGTGTGCTCTCCAGCATGGAGAACACCGCTTCGTACAGCGCCACGTCCACCACCTGGCCCTTGCCCGATTTGCGGCCGCCGTGCATGTTCCGATGGTGCAGCGCTATCATTGCGCCGATGACACCGTGCAGCGAGGCAAGCGAATCGCCGATCGACAGGTTGGGCCGCACCGGCGCGCGATCCGGATAGCCGGTGAGATAGCGCAGCCCGCCCATGGACTCGCCGATCGCGCCGAACCCGGCCTGGTCGCGGTAAGGCCCGCTCTGCCCGAATCCGGACAGGCGCAACATGATCAGTCCGGGATTTTCTGCGGCGAGGCGCTCATAGCCGAGACCCCACTTTTCCATGGTGCCGGGGCGAAAATTCTCGATCACGATGTCCGCGTCGCGAGCGAGCCGGCGCACTATTTCCTGGCCCTCGGCCAGGCGCAGATTCACCGTCACCGATTTCTTGTTGCGCGCCAGCGCGTACCACCAGAGCGAAGTGCCCTGGTGCAGCTTGCGCCACTGGCGCAGCGGGTCGCCGCCGGCCTGGCCGTCGGTCGACGGAGGCTCTATTTTGATCACTTCGGCGCCGAATTCCGCAAACAGCTTTCCGGCGAACGGTCCGGCGATGAGCTGGCCCAGTTCGATCACCTTGACGCCTTCCAGCGGCTTGTTCGAACTCACAGCGGCCTGCGCTCCACCACTGCCTGCGCCAGCGTGCCGCTATCCACATACTCGAGCTCGCCGCCCACGGGTACGCCGCGCGCGATGCGGCTGACCTTGATATTGTGGCCGCGCAGCATTTCGCCGATGTAGTGCGCCGTGGCTTCGCCCTCGTTGGTGAAATTGGTCGCCAGGATCACTTCGCGTACCACGTCGTCGGTGGCGCGCGCAAGCAGCCGGTCCAGCCCGATGTCCCGCGGCCCGATCCCGTCGAGCGGCGACAGGCGCCCCATGAGTACAAAGTACATTCCCGGAAACGCCAGCGTCTGTTCCATCATCAACAGGTCGGCCGGCGTCTCCACCACCGCGAGCAGCGATGCATCGCGGCGCGGCGAGCTGCACAGTGCGCAGATATCCTCCTCGGTAAAGCTGTTGCATTTGGCGCAGCGGCGTATGCTCTGCAGCGCCTTGCCTATGCTCTCGCACAGCTTTTGCGCCCCGTCGCGGTCGTACTGCAGCAGGTGATAGGCCATGCGCTGCGCCGATTTCGGCCCTACCCCGGGCAGGCAGCGCAGGGCGTCAATCAGCGCCTCGAGCGAAGACGGTGCCTTCATCGATGCGCGGAATTCATCGCAGGCGATGCGCGCCGTGCGGCCATCTTGTATGCATTCATGCGCGCCCGCTGAGCCGGTCAGAACGGCAGTTTCATTCCCGGGGGCAGATTCATGCCCGCGGCGAGACTGCCCATCTTTTCCTGCACCGTGGCCTCGACCCTGCGCACCGCGTCGTTCACCGCTGCCGCGACCAGGTCTTCCAGCATCTCCCTGTCGTCGCCGACGAGCGAAGGATCGATGCTGATGCGCTTGACATCGTGCTTGCAGGTCATCACCACCTTGACCATGCCCGCTCCGGCCTGCCCCTCGACCTCGACGCTGGCAAGCTGCTCCTGCATCTTGCGCATATTGTCCTGCATCTGCTGCGCCTGTTTCATCAGGCCCGCCAACTGAGCTTTCATCATGCTGCTTTCTCCTGCTGATTATCCGCTGCGAAATGCCGCAATATGTGCTGCCCCATCTAGGCAGGCTTGACCGAGTCGCTGACGATGGTGGCGTCGAAGGTATCCATCAGGTCGCGCACGAACGCGTCGCCTTCGATTGCCTCGACCGCCTTGCCCTGGCGCGCCTCGCGCTCGGTCTTCGCCTTCACCGCGGCGGTATTGCCGTTGATTTCTCCGATCACGATCTTCAGCGCCACCTTCCTGCCGAAATGCTCCTGCAGCGCAGCGCGCAATTTGTCCTGATAGGTCCGGTCAGCCAGGTGCTTGGCGGAAAACGCGAGGCCGAGCTCCATGCTCGTGCCGTCAAAGCTGCGCAACTCGCTCTGCTGCGCCAGCTGTTTGGCAACGCCGCTGACCTTCAGCTGATTGGCGAGCCCGGGCCAATCGCCGTCGAAGGCTGGCGCATCCGCCGCCGCGGCAGACGCCGCGCGCCCCCCCGGCCGCGCCGCTGCGCCGGCCGCAGGATCGCGTTCGCCTTGCATTTCAGGCTGCCTCTTCGCCGGTGCGGCCGCGCCGGCCTCCATCGGACGAAATGCGAGCATGCGCATCAGCGTCATGCTGAAACCGGCATATTCGTCCGGCGCCAGCGGCAGGTCGCGCCGGCCGTGCAGCGCGATCTGATAGTACAGCTGCAATTCCTCCGCATCGAACTGCTGCGCCAGCGCAATGATGCGCTCGCGCTCCGGCAGGTCCTGGCCGAGCGCCTCCGGTGCGCTCAGCGCCAGCGCGAGCTGATGCAGCAGCGTGGCCAGATCCTGCAGCGCGCTGTCGAAGGAAAGGCTGCGCGACTCCATGTCGCCGGCTACGGCGAGCATCGTCTTGATGTCCTGCTGCGCCAGGCCGTCGAGCAGCTTGAACAGGTAATCCTGGTCGATAGCGCCGAGCATGGCGCGTACTGCTTCCTCGCTCACCTTGCCGCCAGCGTAAGCGATGGCCTGATCCAGCAGCGACAGCGCATCGCGCATGCTGCCCTGCGCCGCCTGCGCGATCAGGCGCAGCGCCGCCGGCTCCGCCGCGGTGTTCTCCTGCTGCAGAATGTGGCCGAGATGGCCGTAGATCGCCTCGCGCGGCATCTGTTTCAGGTTGAACTGCAAACAGCGCGACAGCACCGTGACCGGGATCTTCTGCGGATCGGTGGTGGCGAGTATGAACTTGATGTGTTCCGGCGGCTCCTCGAAGGTCTTCAGCATCGAGTTGAACGCAGGCTTGGACAGCATGTGCACTTCGTCGATCACGAACACCTTGAAGCGCCCGCGCGTTGGCGCATACACTGCGTTGTCCTGCAGCCCGCGCATATCGTCGATGCCGGTATTGGTGGCGGCGTCAATTTCGATCAGGTCGACGAATCGGCCGCTGTCGATCTCGGTGCAGGCGGAGCACACCCCGCAGGGCGTGGCAGTGATGCCGGTCTCGCAATTGAGCGCTTTGGCCAGTATGCGCGCCAGCGTCGTCTTGCCCACACCGCGCGTGCCGGTGAAGAGATAGGCATGGTGCAGGCGCTTTTGCTCGAGCGCGTGGGTGAGCGCGCGCACCACGTGCTCCTGCCCCACCAGGCTGGCGAAATTTCTTGGGCGCCACTTGCGCGCGAGGACCTGGTAACTCATGCGCAGATTTTACCAGCGCGGCCGAAGTTACGGAGAATGGATTCAGGTGTGGCGAGCCGGACCCCCGGCACTCGCAGTATATAGC
>JAAOZY010000092.1 GCA_012274205.1 Betaproteobacteria bacterium | reverse complement strand
GTGCTGATTCTGATCCTGCTTGGCGTGTGCCGCTGGGAGGATCGGCCGGTGCCCGAGGCCTTGCTCGAGCGGCTCAAGAACTGGCTGGGCATATGCGTGGGCGCGGCGCTCTTTTTTGCGCTACTGCTCCTGGGGACGAAGTACGAGCTGGTGCGCTCGCGCGACGTGGCGCGTTTCTTCCTGTTCGAGGGCGGGGTGTACACCGCGCTGCTCTGGCTGGGGCAGCTTGGGCTGGGCTGCGTCGTGCCGCTCGCGCTGCTCGTGCGCGCGCAAGCCTCGCGCGCCACTGTCGGGGCCGCCGCGGCACTGGTGGTGCTGGGGGGCCTTGCGCAGATGTACGTGACGCTCATCGGCGGGCAGGCCTATCCGCAGATCCTGTTTCCCGGCATGATTGAATCGAGCAGCTACTTCGACGGGGAAATCCACCCCTATGTGCCCAGCCTGGTGGAACTGCTGCTTGGATTAGGCGGGGTGGCGCTCTCCGCGGCCATCGTCGCCATTGGCCTGCGCGCCCTGGCGCTGCTGCCCGAGCGCCTGGAGCCCAGAGCCGCAGCGCAAGCCAAGCAAGCCGCCGGCGCAGGTGCGCACGCCTAGGCGCATGCACCGTTTCCTCGTATCGGCCGCGCACAGGTCTTCAGGCAAGACCAGCATCAGCATCGGTTTGGCGGCCGAACTGCATCGGCGCGGGCTCAGCGTGCAGAGCTTCAAGAAGGGCCCGGACTACATCGACCCGATGTGGCTAACGGCCGCGACCGGGCGCAGCTGCCGCAACCTCGATTTCAACGTCTCATCGCCCGAGCAACTGCGGCTCGAGTTCGCGCGCCACGGTGCGCGTGCCGATGTGTGTCTCATCGAAGGCAACAACGGGCTGTATGACGGGCTCGATCTGCGCGGCTCGAACAGCAATGCGGCCCTGGCGCAATTGCTGGATCTGCCGGTGGTGCTGGTGCTCGATGCGCGCGGCATGACCCGCGGCATTGCGCCGCTGATCCTCGGCTACCAGGCGTTCGATGCCTCGATCCGCATCGCCGGGGTGATTCTGTCCCGGGTGGGCGGGACGCGCCACGAAGCCAAGCTGCGCGCGGTGATTGAACACTACACCGACATGCCCGTATTCGGCGCGGTGCAGGAGGATCCGGACCTTGTCATCGCCGAGCGCCACCTCGGCCTCATTCCGGCGAATGAAGAGGGCGCCGCGCAAGCCCGTATCGCCGCGCTCGCCGCCGCAGTGACGCGCCAGGTCGATTTCGAGCGCCTGCTCGCGGCCACCGTCAGCCGTGCGCCGGCGGGGGCGGCGGCGCCGCTTGCGCCGCCGGCCGCGCCGCGCGTGCGCATCGGCATCGCGCGCGACCGGGCCTTCGGCTTTTATTACGCGGACGACCTCGAGGCGCTGGAACGCGCCGGCGCGGAATTGTTGTTCTTCGACACGCTGCGCGATACGCGGCTGCCGCGCGTGGACGGCCTCATTATTGGCGGCGGCTTCCCCGAAGTGTTCATGGCCGAACTCGAGGCGAACGCAGCGCTGCGCGCGGAGATACTCGCAGCAATCCGCTCGGGCATGCCCGCTTACGCCGAGTGCGGCGGTCTAATGTATCTGGCGCGCACACTCAGCTGGCGCGGAAAGACGCACTGCATGGCAGGCGCAATCCCCGGAGACGTAGTGATGCACGAGCGCGCGCAGGGACGCGGCTACGTCAGGCTCGCGCCGACCGCAGCCCACCCCTGGGCCGGACCGGGCGATGCGCGCACGGAAATCGCCGCGCACGAATTTCACCACTCGAGCATCGAGGGGCTGGACCCGGCAACGCGCTTCGCCTATCGCGTGGTGCGCGGACATGGGACCGACGGAAAGTCCGACGGCATCGTGGTCAACAACCTGCTCGCCAGCTATGCGCACCTGCGCAGCGCCGGTGCCTGCGACTGGGCGGGGCGCTTCGTCGGCTTCGTGCAGGCACATCTGGCGCGGGGCGCGGCCACGCCCTGGCTGGCCGCGGCGCACTGAAGCCAGCATGGGCCCCGCAAGCACACGCGCCGTGCGTCCAGGCATGGTCTATCTCGTCGGGGCCGGGCCCGGAGATCCGGAGCTGCTTACTCTGCGTGCGGCAAGGCTGCTCGCCGAAGCCGAGGTGATCGTCTATGACCACCTGGTGTCGGCGCCCATCCTCGATATGGGTCGCGGCGAGGCGCAGCGCATTTACGCCGGCAAGGAGCGCGGCAACCATACGCTGCACCAGAACGAGCTGAACCAACTGCTGGTGCGGCTGGCGCACGAGGGCAAGCGCGTGGTGAGGCTGAAGGGCGGCGATCCGTTTATCTTCGGCCGCGGCGGCGAAGAGGTCGAAGCCCTGGCCGCGGCAGGCGTCGCGTTCGAGGTCGTGCCGGGAATCACCGCTGCGAGCGGCATTGCCGCCTACGCCGGCATCCCGCTTACCCATCGCGACTATGCCAATTCCGGCCTGTTCGTCGCCGGCCACCTGAAGGACGGCAGCGTCAATCTGGACTGGGACTCGCTCGTGCGCCCGCGTCGAACGCTGGTCGTTTATATGGGGCTGGTCGGCCTGCCCACGCTGTGCCGCGAGCTGGCTGCCCATGGCATGTCCGATGCCACTCCGGCGGCGATCGTGCAGCACGGCACCACGCAGCGCCACCGCACGGTGGTGGGCACGCTCGCCACGCTGCCGCAGCTGGCGTCGGCGGCACGCCTCACGCCGCCGACGCTGATCATCATCGGCGATGTGGTGCGCCTGCATGCAAAGCTTGCGTGGTACGAGGCGCTCGCGGCGGAGCAAGCTGCGGCGCAGCCCGGTTCCGAGGCCGCGCCGCAGGCGATTCCCTAGGCGCGTTCAGGCGCCTGCCGGAAAACGAGGGGAGAGCCCTCCCGCTATTCCCTAGATTTCCGCGGCTCGGAAGAGCCCTGCGGCGCGCTTCTCTGTTCCACCGCGAATACCGCGGCCTCGACGCGCGAGGTGAAGTTCAGTTTCGACAGGATGTGGCGCACGTGCAGCTTGACCGTGTCGTAGCTGATGTCGAGCGCGCGCGCGATCGCCTTGTTCGACATTCCCTGCGCCAGGTGTTTGAGGATCTCGCGCTCGCGCTCGGTAAGCTGTCCCAGCAGGTTTTCGCGCGTCTTGCTCTGCCTGCCGGGTTGCAGCAGGTCGACCAGCTTCATCGTCATCACCGGCGCCACCACGGTCTCACCGCGCACCGCGCGCAGGATCGCGTCGGTGACATCCTCGGGTTCCATATCCTTGAGCAGGTAGCCGCGCGCGCCCGCATGCAGCGCATTGGCGAGATCGTCTTCCGAATCGGAAACGGTCAGGATCAGGGTCGGCCCGCTCCAGCCGTAGTCCTGCAGGGTGCGCAGCAGCGCCAGCCCCCCGTGCGGCGGCAGATTCAGGTCGAGCAACAGCACGTCCGGCTTGGTCTCCTGCATCAGGCGCGCGGCTTCGGTGGCGCCTGCGGCGGCTGCCACCACCTCGATGTCGTTGCGCCCATGCAGCAGCTCCGCCAGTCCCCGGCGGAACAGGGTATGGTCGTCGACCAGCATCACGCGTATCGGTTTCATGCCGCTGCCTCCGGCCGGCAATCACGGACAAACAAGCGGCGCTGTCGGCAGCCGGCGGCAATCGCGGCCGGTCGCATCCCCGCTGCGCGGGGCCCCTGCTCCCTGCTCATGCCGCTGCCTCCGGCCGGTCATCATGACCGCACCAGCGGCGCTGTCGGCAGCCTGCGGCATTCGCCCTGCTCGCATCCCCGGCTCTGGCCGGGGCCCCTGCTCGTAGGCTCATGCCGCCACCCCACGCTGCGCCGGAAACACCAGGCTGACGCGCGCGCCGCCCTGCGGCAGGTTGACGATTTCGATCGCGCCGTTCAGACGCTGCGCGCGCTCGCGCATGATATTGACGCCGAGGTGATGGCGCAGGTGCGAATGCTGTTCCGCGCCGCCCAGGCGCTGGCCGAAGGCGTAAAAGCCGAGGCCGTCGTCTTCCACCGCGAAACGGTACTCGCCGCG
>JAAOZY010000013.1 GCA_012274205.1 Betaproteobacteria bacterium | reverse complement strand
TCTGGAACTTCTCCGATATGGTCGTGCGCACGCCGCTCGCCGCCAGCATCAGTTCCGATACCTTCGCGCGTACGGTGTAGTCCTGATAGGCCGGCAATGCCACTGCAGCCAGAATGCCGATAATCGCAACCACGATCATCAGTTCGATCAGGGTAAAACCCTTTTGGATCGTTTTCATAGTGAGAGCCCCAATTAATTGCAGCGACAAATTACCGCTGTGCGGTAATGCTAAGCAATCCGTGTGCCAGAATTTCTGGCAAGCTCATGGCTGACTCCGATCCAAGCCCGGAGAACGCCCCGCATAGCGGCCGCACTCCGCCGCGACCTTGGCAATAATCCCTCCCCAGTCACCGGGTGCCGCCTGGCGGAACAGACGCGCGCTCGGATACCAGGGCAGCGTCTCGCCGTGGTCAAGATAGCGCCATTCGGCTATTGCCGGAACCAGCACCCATACCGGCTGCCCCAGCGCACCCGCGAGATGGATGACTGCGGTGCACACGCTGACCACCAGATCGAGCGCGCAAACCAGGGCCGCGGTTTCGTCGTAATCGTCCAGCGCGTCCTGCCAGTGCGGCAGACCCACACCGTGGCCGCGGCTGAACGCGCTCAACTCGCCGCGGCAATCGCCGTACTGCAGGCTGACGAACCGGGCCGGCTGGCGCAGAACCGGCAGGAATTCCTCCAGCGCGAACGAGCGCAGGTGCCGGCGCGTAATGGCGATACCGCCGCGCCATGACACGCCGATTTTCAGGCCGGGCCCGAGTTCATCCAGTCTGGAGCGCCAGTAAGCGACGCGCTCCGGCGCCGCGTGCAGATAGCCTGCATGGCGCGGGAATTCTTGCTCGCGCCGGCGAAATAATCCGGGCAGGCTGCCCATCGGAATCTGGCGGTCGACGGTTTGTGGCGACCCGGTCCCGGCCGTGTTCCCCGCCACCGCCGGCTCCGCGCAGACGACGGCGTCGGGAAAGGAACGCTGGAACAGTCGCAGCAGCTTTGGATTGCACTCAATGAGGCAGTGCCCGCTGCGCGCAATCACGTCGCTGAAACAGGAGGCGAACATGATTTGGTCACCCAGGCCCTGCTCAGCGCTGATGAGCAGGGTCCGATCAGGCATCGGCGCGCCGTCCCAGCGCTCGAAACCGGTATCCCGGGCACGCGCAAAGCGGCTGTGATGGCGCGCTTCGAAATCGCGCCAGCCGCCTTCGAAATCTCCGTGCTTGAGCTTCATGTAGCCGCGCGCAAGGCGCGTCTCCTGATCTTCCGGGTTGCGCTCCAGGACGGCGTCCAGCAGATCCAGGCCGCGTGCGTAGTCTCCCCTTTCCATCAGGATCCAGCCGAGGTTGCTCAGCGCCACCGGCCATTGAGGATCCGGCTCCAGCGCGCGCCGCAGCAGGCGCTCGCCTTCGGCGAACCGGCCAAGCTCGCGCGCGAGGATCAGCCCGAGCAGACTGCACGCATCGCGCTGAATCGGACGCAGGTCCGCAAGCGGCTGCAGCAGCGCCAGCGCCTCATCGTACTCTCCCCTGCCGTGGTGCCAGACCGCAAGCGCATAGGCCGCACCCGGATGCCCGGGGTTGGCGTCCAGGAATTCGCGGTAGGCGGCGTCCGCGTGCCGCTGCAACGCCGCGAGCGCCTGCGCCCTGGCGGCACAGGCGGGAAACAGGTCTGGCGCGAAGTGCAGGGCAAGATGGAAGTAGTCCAGCGCCGCCGCCGCATCGCCTGAGGCGAGTTGCTCCAGGCCTACGCGGTAATTCAGCTCTGCGTCGTCCGGACGCTCGGACAGCGCGGCCTCCAGCGTCGATGTTTTCTGCGGCTGCTGCGCCAGCGGCGCGACGGCCGGCGCGCCGCCGTGGCTGCCCCGATCGAGCCAGCGCTTTAGCCTGTTCAGCACGGTCGGTTTCTGCGTCGATCGGGCGGACTAGCGCTGCGCCACGGCGAAGAGCATGGCGGCGCGCTCCTCGCGCCATTCGTCGGCGAGAGCGCACTCGGCATATTCCGCGAAATAGGGCCCGCCGATAGTGTAGTGCGCCAGCGCGATATCCGCATTGGGGGGATCGTAGCCGACGAGGTGGTTCCAGCGATGCGGCAGCTCGCCTATCAGCGCGTCGCTCGCCAGCCACTTGAACTGGTGCAGTTCCAGTCCGCTGGCGCTGTTCACGTAGTCCGGGGTGAGTGCGCGGCACCTGGCATTGTTGAACAGCATGACGCTGGACCAGTTCTTCTTCGTGTATGCGGTCTGCGCCGCCCCAAGGAACTTGACCGTCTCGCGCGGCCTGTGGTCGTGCTTGACCACCTGCACCGCATAGCGCTCATCGCGCAGCGCCCACAGCCTGGCCACGTCGTCGCGCATCAGCATGTCGCAATCCATGAACAGGCTCCATCCCTCGTAGTCGGACAGCCAGGGCACGAGAAAGCGCGAAAACGAAAAATCCGTCGACTGCAGCGTGTGGCGTTCGCGCGTGAGCACCTGGCCGAGCTGCGACAGCGCCAGCCGCGCAATTGCGACCGGCGCGCTCGCGCGCGCCTGTATGCTGTGCGCGAGCACATTGCAGGCGACCGTTTCGCGCGGGTCGAATCCTATGAAGATCCTGATCAAGCTTTCTCCTTCCGCAACGCCGGCATGCACCGGCGGCTGCAACGATCCCGCCGCGGGCACCCAATCAAATCATGCCCTGTCCCGCCCCCGCCGATACCGGGCATAAGTCACGGCTCCTGCGCGATTCCCGCTTCATCCGCAACGGTCGGGCTGATATAATCCGCGCAGGTCCTCACTTGGCCATCCCGGCGGGAGAATCATGATTCTAGAGTTTTTTTCTACGCGCAAGGTGACGGAATTCGCCAAGAGCCTGGCGCAGGACGTGGCCAAGCGCTATCCGCCCGCCATTGCCAACAATCCCGCCCAGATGGTGTCGCAAAAAAGGCTTTCGGGCATACTCGAAGAGGCATTTACGCGCGCCGCCGAATTCAACAACGAGAACCGGCTCGGCTGGTACAAGAAGGCCAAGCTCGGCAATGAATTCAAGTGGGAACTCAAGGAAATGGGCTACGACGAGAAGTTCATCGACGTGGCGACCGAGGGCCTGATCGTCTATGTCACGCGGCGTGCGCCGCCCAAGCCCTAGCGGCGCGCAGCAACGCGCCTCAGGGCGTGTAACCCGGAATCTTGCCCTCGTCCACGCGGTCGATCTGGTTCGCGTCGAGGAACTGCTCAGCGTAGCGCTGGTAGACCTTTTGCCGGATGAACACGTCGAACAGATCCGGATCGATGTGCCCGCCCTGCTTGAACTTTCCCAGGATCTGCAGCGACTCGGTCAGGGTCTTGCCCTTCTTGTAGGGCCGGTCGCGCGCGGTAAGCGCCTCGAAGATGTCGGCGATGCCCATGACGCGCGCCTGCACCGACATCTGCTCGCGCTTGAGACCGCGCGGATAGCCCCTGCCGTCCATGCGCTCGTGATGTCCGCCCGCATATTCGGGCACGTGCTGCAGGTGCTTGGGCCAGGGCAGCGCCTCCAGCATCTTGATCGTGGCGACGATGTGGTAGTTGATGACCTCGCGCTCCTTGTCGGTGAGCGTGCCGCGCGGGATGCACAGGTTCAATGCCTCGTCCTCGGTGAGGAAATGCGCGGTATTGCCGGACTGGTCCAGCCATTTGTATTCGCCAATTTTCCTCACGTGCTCCTGCGCTTCCGGCGGCATGAATTCCCCGCCGATATTGCATTTGCGCAGAAACTCGCGGTCCTGCTCGAGCTGGCGCAGGCGCGCGCGGTAGGCCTGCTCCAGCTGGTTGCCGCGCTCGCGCACGCTGAGCTCGTCCAGTCCCGTCTGGCGCAGGGCGGCGCTGCTCTTCAGCATTTCTATCTCGGCGTCGCGCTTGAGCACTTCGAAGCGGGTGTCGATCAGGTGGATGCGGTCGAAAATCGACTCCAGCTTGGTCGCCTTGTCCACCACGTGCACCGGCGTGGTCACCTTGCCGCAGTCGTGCAGCAGGCCCGCTATCTTCAGTTCGTAGCGGTCCTTGTCGCTCATGTCGAACCCGCTCAGCGGCCCCTGCCTGGTTTCGTTGACCGCCTCGGCGAGCATCATCGTAAGCTCGGGCACGCGCTGGCAGTGGCCGCCGGTGTAGGGTGATTTTTCGTCGATCGCGGTGTTGATCATGGCGATGAACGACTCGAACAGCGCTTCCAGCTGATTGATCAGCTGCCGGTTGGTGAGGGCGATCGCCGCCTGCGAGGCGAGCGACTCGGCCAGGCGCTGGTCCGCGTTCGAGAACGCCACCACCTCGCGGCTGACCGGATCCTGCGAATTGATCAGCTGCAGCACGCCGATAATCTCGTTCTCGTGATTCTTCATCGGCACCGTGAGGAAGGACTTGGAGCGGTAGCCGGTCTTCTTGTCGAAGTTGCGCGTGCCGTTGAAGTCGAAGCCGTCGGCGGTGTAGGCGTCGGCGATGTTGACCGTCTGCCCGGTCAGCGCCGCAAACGCGGCCACCATCTGGTTGTTGGGTTTGCCGTCCTTGCCGTACAGGTGGATCGGGTAGAACGGAATCGCGTTGCCGGTGGTGCCGCCCATGGCGATGTTGAGCGACTCGGTGCGCATGATTTCGAATTTAAGGCGCTTGGTGCCGTCCTCCTCGGTCAGCAGATACAGCGTGCCGCCGTCCGCGCGCGTAATCGTCTTGGCCGCGAGCAGGATGCTTTCGAGCAGCCGGTTGATGTCCCTCTCGGCCGACAGCGACGCGCCGATGTCGTTCAGCTGCTCCAGCCGCCGGAACAAGTCTTCCACCGATTGCGCCGCCGCCCCCGCCTCGTCGCGCGCCGCCGTCACCTTATTCCTTCCCATCGGCGCCTGCGCCGCGCCTATTTGATGCAGACCGCGCGCACGGTCGGCATGTCGGTGAGGCCCATGAGGACCTTTTCCATGCCGTCCATCTTCAGGGTGCGCATGCCTTCGTCCAGGCAGCACGCCAGCATCTCGGCCACGCGCGCATGTTCCTGGATCAATTTCTTCAGCGGGTCGGTGCCCACCAGCAGCTCGTGCAGGCCCACCCGCCCCTTGTAGCCGCTGCCGCCGCATGCCTCGCAGCCGATCTTCTTGTACATGGTGAACTGGCCCTTGTCGTTGGCGTAGTTCTTGACCCATTCCTTGTACACGTTCTCGTAACCCTCCTTCGGGTTCTGCTTGAACGTCTTGGTATTGATCAGCTCGCTGCAGTATTCGGTCAGGAACGACTTCATCTCCTCCGGCGCCGGGTTATAGGACTGCTTGCACTTGGCGCACAGGCGCTTGGCCAGGCGCTGCGCCAGGATCCCGAGCAGCGCGTCGGAGAAGTTGAACGGGTCCATACCCATGTCGAGCAGGCGGATGATGGACTCGGGCGCGCTGTTGGTGTGCAGGGTTGCGAATACGAGGTGGCCGGTGAGCGAGGCCTCGATGCCGGTTCCCACGGTTTCCTTGTCGCGCATCTCACCCACCATGATGATGTCGGGGTCGGCGCGCAGGAATGCCTTCATCACCATGGCAAAGTCCAGGCCGGCCTTCTTGTTCACCTGCACCTGGCGCAGGCCTTTCTGGGTGATTTCGACCGGATCCTCCGCAGTCCAGATTTTGGTATCCGGCGTATTCAGGTGCTTGAGCACGGAGTGCAGCGTGGTGGTCTTGCCCGAGCCAGTAGGCCCGCAGACGAAGAACAGGCCATAGGGCTTGCTCACCACCTCCTTCAGCGTGTCCAGGTTGTGCGCCGTCAGGCCGAGCTTCTCGAGCGGAATCGGCTCGCCCGCAGCGAGGATACGCATGACGATGTCCTCCACCCCGCCCTGGGTCGGGATGGTGGCGACGCGCAGCTCGATGTCCAGCGGCCCGAATTTCTTGAATTTGATCTTGCCGTCCTGCGGCCGGCGCTTTTCCGATATGTCCAGGTCGCACATGATCTTGACGCGGGCGACGATGGCGTTGCGGTAGGAGGCCGGCACCTCGATGTAGGGCGCGAGCGAACCGTCCTTCCTGAAGCGGATCTCGGTCTTGCCCTTGCCCGGATAGGACTCGATGTGGATGTCCGAGGCGCCCTGGTTGTAGGCGTCGATCACGATCTTGTTGACCAGCTTCACCAGCTCGTTGTCCGCAGCCTGCGACAGATCATCCGCCGCACCTTCGCCGCCGCCCTCTTCATCGTCCTCCAGCCCCGAGAGCAGGTCGCCGATGTCGCCGGTATCGACCACCTCGGCGCCGTAGAACAGGTTGAGCGTCTCCTTGAACTCGCGCTGCGTGGTCACCTTGTAGATAAGCTTGCTCTTCGGAAACACGTTCTGCACGATGCGCGAGCTCTTTACGCGCTCCGGGTCGAGGCACAGCACGACCACGCCGTCCTTGCTGTCGTCGATCGGCAGCCACTGGCTCTGCTCGACGTACTCGCGCTTGAGGTTCTTCAGCAGGTCCGGCGGCTTGATGCGGTCGGCTTTGAACGGTTCGTAGGGCACGCCGAAGAATTTCGACAGTGCCTGGCCGATGGCGGGCAGCTTGACCTGGAATTCCTCCACCAGGACCTGCTCCACATCCACCGCTTTCTTGCGCGCCGAGCGCGCGGCAAGATCGAACTCCGCCGGCGAGATTACCGCATCGCTCACGAGGAAGTCGTACTTGGTCTTGATGATCTGGGGTTTTTGCCGCTGCCTGAACGCGATGGCCAGCGTCTGCGCGAGCGCGGTCACGCCCTCTTCCATCAGCGCGGTGAACGGCACGCCCGCCTTGTTGTTGATGATCTGAATAACGCCGATCAATTCGTCGCCGTCGAGCACCGGCGCGGCCAGCACTTGCTTGGTGCGATAGCCGGTGCGCTTGTCCACTTCCTGCAGGAAGCGCAGATTGGGATTGATCGCCTTGAGCTCGGACTCGTCGTAGCAGTCCTTGATGTTGATCATCTTCTTCGAGTAGGCGACATAGCCGCCCATGGAGTGTTCGGCGATAGGCAGCTTCAGGTCCTTGAACGAATTGAGCCCGGTCTTGACCTTGGACACGATCGACTGCTTGTCCTCGCCGACGACATAGATGGTGAGCCGGTCGGCGTTGAACAGGCTGCAGATGTCCGAGGAGACCTCAAGCATGATCTCGTCGATATTGGATGTGGCATGAATCTTGTTGGTGACGTTCTGTAGATTCTTCTGGAACAGCAGCCTGGCGTTGACGTCGGCCGGCCCCGCGGCGGCGGCCTGTGGTGTATTCAGCACTGCGCTCATAGTGACCTCGCCAATAGATCCGGACAGCCGGTAGCGGCTGCCACAACCACATAATTCACACTATACGACAAAAAAAGCCGGCCGCGCTCAGGGTAATCGGTCCCCGCCCCACAGCCCGCCTTCGAGCAGGTATACGTGATATCCGCGCTGTGCCAGCAGGAATGCGGCCGCCGAACTGCGCCTGCCGCTCTGGCAATAGATGATGTACTCCTCGTCCATCTCCAGCGCACCGAACGCGTTGCGGATTTCCGACAGCGGGATATTGCGCGCACCCGGCAGGCGGTCGTACTGGTATTCAGACGGGTAACGCACGTCTATCCACTGGGCGCCGGCCAGCACTTTCTGCGCAGCCTGCTCCATGTTTATCGCGTGCAGCAGAGGTTCGCGCAGCAGCGCGTCGAAATCCTGCTTGGCGAGGCGCAGCACGCTGCCGTCGGTTTTCATGGTGACGGTGGCGTTGCGCCTGGCCTCGGCCACCAGCGCTTCCTCGCCGAAAGTGTCCCCGCTCTTGAGTTCAGCCAGCATCATGCTGACCCCCCCGACCCTGCGCTCGACCTGGCACCTGCCGGATTCCACCAGGTAGTAGTAATCGCCTTCGGCCCCTTCGCGGATGATCACGTCGCCTGCCTTCGTTTCGATTCGTTCGAAACGCCGCAGCAGCTCGTCGATGTGCGCCGGCGGCAGCTCGGAAAAGGCGCTGAAGCGCAGATTGTTGATGCCGAACAGGCCCGACATGACGCTCCAGTCGGCGCCGCTCGCGGGCCGCGCCTCGGGCGGTTTCGCCCCGGACTGCTCCTGCATCGCCACCTGGTCCCAGGTCAGCATGATGTCGAGCAGATCGTCGTCGATGCGAACCAGTTCCAGATCGGTCACGGCCCTGGCAGACGTGAAGGCACGGCCCTTGCCGAGCGGCCGGCGCGCCTCGGCGGATCCGCCGAAAATCAATTCGGAACTGCCCCGGCCATAGACCAGCGCAAGCTCGCCGCGAACCACGTACACCGACTGGCCGGCGATCGGCCGTTGATGGAACGGATCCACGCCGCGGCCCGCGGACTCGACGAGGCACAGTTGCGCGAGCTCGTTCAGTCGCACCTCCGAAAGCGAGGCGAGCGGATCCAGGGCTTTTAACGTCTCTACGCTGACCTTGCTGGCTGCCATACGCGTATCCCCGGGGGTTCGGCCTGCTGCCGCCGCTAGAACTCGAATACCTGGTTGTTCTGCAGCATGCGCGGCCGGTACTGCCCCGCGCATTCTTCGATCTCCTGCATGGTCAGTTCGATCTCGCCGGGCTTGAGGTGGGTGATGAAAATATCCGCGTTGCGCTCGAGCTTGGGCAATTCCTCGGCCAACAGGCTGGGGCAAAAGTGCTTGGCCGCCACCGCCAGTTCCCGCTCGCGGTTGCAGAAAGCGACCTCAATGATGAGATAGCGCAGGTTTCCGATCTTGTTCACGACCTGCCACAGCGGATCGTGCGTGGTGGTGTCGCCGGTAAACACCAGGCTCGCCTCGCCCGAATCGACCTGGAATCCGACCGCAGGGACCACGTGATTGGCGGGTAGCGAGGTGATCCTGCGCCCCTTCAGTTCGATCGTCTCGCCCAGCTCCATCGCCTGGTAGGTCATGAACGGTTTGGCCGGCGTCGGAATCTGCGAGAAATCGGGCCAGATGCTCCAGTTGAAGATGTGGTTGCGGATGATCTCCAGCGTCGGCTCGCTCGCATGCACGGTAAGCGGCTTGTTGCGCATGCCGCCGACGGTGTCGACCAGGAACGGAATCGAGCAGACGTGGTCCAGATGCGCGTGGGTGACGAAAATATGGTCGATCAGCATCAGTTCGGCGAGCGACACGTCGCCCACACCGGTGCCTGCATCGATCAGGATGTCGTTGTCGACCAGCAGCGAGGTGGTGCGCAGATGCCGCCCGCCAATTCCACCGCTGCACCCCAGCACCCTGAGTTTCATCGCCCGCGCCTGCCTATTTGGTCTTGAATGTCGTCACGCCGTCCCAGTTCTCTCCGGGCGGCTCGATGCGGCACTGCTGTATGCGTCCCGCATACAGCTGGTAGAGCTTGCATTGCGGCGACATCTGCTGCGCCTTCGACAACTCCGCCTCGGCCTCATCCCAGTTCTGCGCGCGATAGGCCTTCAGCGCCCGGTGCCACAACTCAAGTTCCTCGACGACCTTCTGCCCGACCTGGCCGTAGACGCCCAGCGGCTCGAATATTTCAACGGGCTCGTCCTTGCCCTTCACCCTGACCCGATCGATCTCGCGGAACACGATGTCATTCACTGCGTTCCTGGTATTCGGGCCGACCAGGATTCCGACGCCGTAGACGCGCGTCAGCCCCTCAAGGCGCGAGGACAGATTTACCGCATCTCCCATGACCGTATACGCCTTGCGCAGCTTGGAGCCCATGTCGCCGACGCTCATCTGGCCGGTATTCACGCCGACGCCGATGCGGATATCGGGCCAGCCGCGCGCGCGCATCTGCTCGCGCAGAGTGTCCAGCTCGGCCTGCATCGCCATCGCGCTGATCACCGCCTGGCGCGCGTGCTGCGCATCGGCCACCGGCGCGCCCCAAAAGGCCATGATAGCATCGCCTATGTACTTGTCGAGCGTGCCGCGGTTGGTGCGGATCACCAGGCTCATCGCGGTAAGGTAGTCGTTGATGAACTGCGACAGTTCCTTCGGCGACAGGCTTTCGGAAATCGAGGTGAAGCCGACGATGTCGGAAAACAGCACCGTCAGCTCCTCGCTCTTGCCCTCCATGCTGTATTTCTGCGGATCTTCCGCCATCTTGTCGACCAGTTCCGGCGGCACGTACTGGCCGAACAATTCGGTGAACTGGCGCTTGCTGCGCGACTCGACGAAATAGCCCCAGGACATGTTGAACGCGAACAGCGCCGCGATCATCAGCAGGCTTGAGGCCAGCGGCAGCACCAGCCCGCCCTTGGTCCACACCAGCACGTCGAGCCCGGCAATGAGCAAGGTCGCCAGCAGCGATACCAGCGTCGCCTTCAGCGGGCTGAGCAGCGGCACCAGCAGCGACAGCGTGATGCCGCCGATCAGCAGCAGAATCACCTCGGTGCCGAGCATGTAGGGCGGCTTCTGCTTGAAGTCGTTGTCGAGCATTGCCGTGATCATGTTGGCGTGGATCTCCACCCCCGGATATACGCTGCCCACCGGCGTGGAGCGCAGGTCGAGCAGTCCCGGCGCAGAGGTGCCGATCAGCGCGATCTTGCCCTGCAATTCTTCCTTCGGCACCTTGTCGAAAAAGACATCGGCGAGCGAAATATATTTGAAGCTGCCGCGCTTGCCGCGGTAGGGAATGAGCGCGCTCACGGTGTCGTCCACCGGAATGGTCACCGGACCGGCCTTGAGCCATTCCAGCCCGGAGTAGCTCTTGCTGGAGAAATCCTCGGATGCGAAGCCGGGCTCCACTTTGGGGAAGCCCGCGAGCACGCGAACCATCGCCAGCGACAGCGCCTCGTAGAAGGCGCCATGGTACTCCGCCAGCATCGGCACTCGCCGCGACACGCCGTCTGAATCGATCAGCGGGTTGAAGTGGCCCGCATTGGCGGCGTTGGCCTGGAACTCCGGCAGGTTGCCGCCATAACCGCGCCAGGTGGTGATGCGGATGTTGCGCCCTTCGAATGTCCCCTTGGGCAGCACCGGCGCGGGTATGGCGCCCGATTGCACCGCGCCCTCCTCGCTATTGAAATAATAGCCGAGCACGACCGGCCGCCCCTTCAAGGTTTTGGCGAAAATTCCGTCGTAATCGAGTTCCGGCCGCAGGTCATTGAGTGCCGACTTGAACTGGCTTAGGTTATTGAGTTTGCCTTTGGCGAGCTGTTCCAGCACCGGCAGCCCCGAGCTTTCGTCGGGCTCGGCGAAGACCACGTCGAATCCGATGATGACGACGCCGTATTTGTCGAACAACTTGGTCAGCAGCGCCGCGAGCTTGTCGCGCCGCCAGGGCCAGCGTCCAAGCGCCTTCTTGTCCAGGCTGCGCTCGTCGATATCGAGTATGACCACGCGCGGGTCGACGCCGCCGGGCATGGTCAGCGCCAGCCGCGTGTCGTAGATGATGTTGTCAAGACGGGTGATCAGCCCGATATTGTAGATTTCGGCGACGTGGCCGACGAACACCAGCATCAGTGCCAAGCCCAGCGCAATCCTGACGATGTGCCGTTTCAAGCCTGCTCCTTCCTGCCTTCCTATTATTCCAGGAGGGACGATCAGTGCCTGAAGAAGAATTCCACCTTCACCCCGGCAAGCTCGATGACGTCATGGTCGTTGAGCGCGTGCGCCTGCTGCTCTATCGGCCTGCCGTTGACGCTGGGTTTGCTCGCGCCTTCCACATGGGTAATGAAGAAGCCCTGCGGCCGGCGCGTGATCACCGCAACCTGCACGCCCGGCTTGCCCAGCGTGGTCAGCGGCTTCACCAGTTCGAGTTCCTTGCCGGCATTTGCGCCGGACATGAGTTTCAGCATGGCGCGGCGCGCCGGCGCGGCGGCAGCTGCGGCGGCCACCGATGCCGCGGTCACGCCGACCTGGGTGTCGGCATGCGACCTTGCGGCGCTGGGTGCCTCGTGCGCGGGCGCGGCGGGTGCTGGGGTAGGTACGGTCGGGACGTGGGCCGGTGCCGCGGCCGCGGCCGGCGCGTGAGCCGGCGCCTCGGCCGGCTTTTTCATCGCCCCCGGGCGCAGCACCATGGTCTTCTCGAAATCGGCTGCCTTGCTCGCGCCCGGCGCAGCTTCGGCCATGTACTTGAGCTTGTACTTGCCGAGTTCGATCACGTCGTTGTTCTGCAGGAAGTGCTTCTTCACCGTCTTGCCATTGACGAAGGTGCCGTTGGTGCTGCCCAGATCCTCCAAAAACGAATCTGCAAGTATGGTCACGATGACGGCATGCTCGCCGCTGACCGCCAGGTTGTCGATCTGGATGTCGTTGTGCGGCTTGCGGCCGATGGTGGTGCGTTCCTTGGCAAGCGGAATTTCCTTGAGCACCAGACCGTCCATACTGAGTATCAGCTTCGCCATAGCGTTTTCCTCGTGCTATCTAAACCATCCGAAAAGTTTCGATGCAAGGCCCTGTCCGGCCGGGTATTCCCGCAGAATCTTTATCAGGATCACCGATACGTTGTCGCGCCCGCCGTTGTCGTTGGCCATTTGCACCAGTTGCTGCGCCGCCAGGTTCAGGTTCGCGCCCAGCGCCTGCAGCGTCATGCCGATATCCTCGTCGTTCACCATGTCCGACAGCCCGTCGGAGCAAAGCAGGTAGATGTCGCCGGGAAGGGCGTCGTATTCGTGGATCTCCGGTTCCACCGCGGGATCGATGCCCAGCGCCTTCGTAACCAGATTCTTGTTCGATGAATGCTTCGCCTGCTCCTTGGTCAGCATGCCGGCGTCGATCTGCTCCTGCAGCAGCGAGTGGTCCTTGCTAACCTGGGCGAACTCATCGCCGCGCATCCGGTACAGTCGTGAATCGCCGATGTGCGCGACCATCACCTTGTTATCATAGAACAGCGCCGCCACCAGCGTCGTGCCCATGCCGGAATACTGCGGCTGGCTCTGCGACGCCTGATAAATCGACGTATTGGCCTTCGCAATCTGCTGCTGCAGCATTTTCAGCGCAGCTTTTTCCCCGCTTTTCGGATCAAGCTCGTGCGCGCCGTGCTGCTCCAGCAGCTGCCCTAATTCCGTGGTCAGCACCGTGGTGGCCATGCCGCTGGCGACTTCGCCGGCGTTGTAGCCTCCCATGCCGTCGGCCAGCACCACCACACCCTTGTCCGGTATCGACGCGATCGAGTCCTCGTTGTGCGAGCGCACCATGCCGGGGTCGGTATGGCTCGCGATTTCCAGGGCCTGGCTCAAATCCATGCGGCACGCTGCCTAGACATCGTCGCCCATGCCGGCGGCGCCGAGAAATCCCTCGATGCTGCGTAACCCCGCGATCCTCATACCCGGCTCCCTGCGTCACTGCTGATCTTTTTATGCCAACGCCCGGTTAACTGCCCGATAGCGAAGGCATTTTACGACAATAGCCCCGGCGCCTGTGCTATTTCCTGCCGACAACGCCGCGGCGCGCGCCTCTCGCGGAGGAGCGCGCTGCATAACATGACCACGGCACCGGTTCTACAGGCACCGGTTTGCCCTGCGCTGCAGCCTTGCCGGCCGGAACCGCCAAGTCTTATTTATAAACAGGGCGATAATGCCCATTCTTGCAGTTAAATATCAGATTAGTCAAATTTTTTTGTGGTGTTGGCGAATCGCGCACGGCGCCACAGAACACGCGGGGGGAGCCGGAACCGCGTGGCGACGCGGGGAATATCGCAGCGGCTACGCGGCCGAGGATGAAGCGCAGCGTCCCCCGGGGGAATTTCCCGGAGGATCGCCCGTCGCAGTCGAATGAATCCTAACTGCCGAGTATTGTTCCCGCGGCGATTCCGAGTTCGGCCGGCGAGACCTTCTTGCCGCTGCCGAGTTTGCCCTTGCTGACCTCGATCTGGCCGCCTTGGGCGGTGATGGACATGCTGCCGGCACTGATCGACGTAATTTCGCCTATCTTGCCCTTGACCGCCCCGAAGGTGCGCACCAGATGCTTCTTCGAGCCGAACAGCTGCAGTTTCTCGCCCTTGTGCGTGGTCCACGCGCCGGGCGCCGGGTCGCAGCCCCTGATCAGGTTGTGAATGAAATCGACGTGACTGGCCCAGTTGATCCTGGCCTCGCCCTCGCGGCACCAGCCTTCGTAGCTTGCGCAGGACTCGTCCTGAACCGATTCCTTGTGCTTGCCCGCGAGCACCAGATCCGCAGCCTCGAGCATGGCGTCCACGCCCATCGGAAACAGGCGGTCGAAGTAGACCGTGCCGAGCGTGTCGTCGGCGCCCACCGGCGTTTTCTTCTGCAGGATCACGGACCCCTCATCCAGTCCGTCTGACGGGCGGAATATGGTGAGCCCGGTTTCGGTCTCGCCCTTGATGATGGGCCAGTTGATCGAAGACGGGCCGCGGAATTTGGGCAGCAGCGAGGGGTGGTAT
Organism: Betaproteobacteria bacterium; assembly: GCA_012274205.1. Classification (GTDB taxonomy): domain Bacteria; phylum Pseudomonadota; class Gammaproteobacteria; order Burkholderiales; family SG8-39; genus 2-12-FULL-64-23. Next base: position 2,644 of record JAAOZY010000013.1, on the reverse strand, counting down.
TGGATCGTGCCGTGCGTCGGGATGCTGACGAATTCCTGCGGCGCGAACTGCAGCACGAAAGCCATGATGCCGATGTCGGCCCTGGCTTCGGCGAGCGCCTGCGCCGCTTCGGGTGCGCGCAGCGATTTGAACTGAAACACCCTGATCTTCCTTTCTTCGGCGGCCGCGCGCAGGGCGTCCGGTCGCGCGCCCTCTTTCTCCGGCGCGCAGAACACCGCGGCGACCTCGTCGCCGCGCGCAAGAAACGCTTCCATGACGGCCTTGCCGAAGTCCTGTTGCCCGATGATCGCGATACGCATGATGTCGTCCCTTAAGAGTCTGTAACAAAACGAGGGGAGACCTCCCCTCGTGCTCCCCTAATTCGGGCCGTAACAAAAGGATTTTTGTTACGGGTTCTCAGGCAAATCCGTCCCGCTTCCCCGCGCTCAGGCCGCTTTCTTCGGCGGCGCGCTGAAAGCCCCTGCGGTCTTGAGCCCGGCGACTTTGGCCTCGTCGTAGCCGAGCACCTGCTTGAGAACGTCCTCTGTGTGTTCACCCAGCAGCGGCGAACGTTCGATCCTCGCCGGCGAGGCCGACAGCTTGATTGGCATGCCGACATTCCACCACTTGCCGCGCTGCGGATGGTCGAGCTCGACCCACATTTCGCGGCCACGAACATGCTCGTCATTGGCCAGATCCTCGGTCGACATGATCGGACCGCAGGGCACATCGAGCGGATTCAGGATTGCCATGAATTCGCGCTTGGTGTGATTCTCGGCGTACTTGTTGATCAGCGTCCACATCAGCTGCTGGTTTTTGCGCCGCTCGCCGATGGTGGCGAAATGCGGATCGGTAGCGAGATCGGGCATGCCGAGCTCCGGCCCGATGCGCTTCGCCAGCGCGCCCCACACCGCTTCCTGCACAACGACATAGAGCCAGTCGTTCGCCCCGTGCGGCTTGCAGTGGATGGCGTTGCCGAGCTGGCCACCGCCGGAGTCGTTGCCGGCGCGCGGCACCTCGCCCATGCCCTGGTAAGTGGGCACCGAATACTCCGGCATGTCGCCGCGCGTCAGCCGCTGGTGATCGCGGAACTTGACCCGGCACAAATTCATCACGCCGTCCATCATCGCCACTTCGACGTACTGCCCCTCGCCGGTGCGGTTCGCCTGGTGCAGCGCGGCGAGCAGCCCGATCGCCAGATGCAGCCCGGTGCCGGTGTCGCCAATCTGCGCGCCGGTGACGAACGGCGGGCCGTCGGGAACGCCGGTGGTGCTCATCGCGCCGCCCATCGCCTGCGCCACGTTCTCGTAGGCTTTGAATTCGGCGTACGGCCCGGAAGAGCCGAAACCCTTGATCGAACCCATGACGATGCGCGGGTTGATTTCGTGAATCTTGTCCCAGGTGAAACCGAAGCGGTCAAGCACGCCCGGGCCGAAGTTCTCCATGATGATGTCGCATTTCTTCAGCAGGTCGACGAATACCGACTTGCCTTCGGCCGATTTCATGTTCACCGTGATCGAGCGTTTGTTGCAGTTGAGCATGGTGAAATACAGGCTGTCCGCGCCGGGTACGTCGCGCAGCTGGCCGCGGGTGGCATCGCCCTGCGGATTTTCGAACTTGATCACGTCTGCGCCCATCCACGCGAGCAGCTGCGAGCAGGTCGGCCCCGCCTGCACGTGCGTCATGTCGAGAATACGGACTCCCTTGAGTGCTTCCATGCTGATACCTCTCCTGTATTCGCTCCCGCGGCAGCGGGACCATTGCGGCTTTGGAAGAATTCGACCGGATTCCCGCTTGCGCGGGAAAATTGTGCGCCTGCCCTTGCCCCACATGCGCATTCGCGGCGACGATTTCTTGTAGCGACTATACTAAGAAACTCGGCCGCTTGCGCACCTTGACTGAGGTCAATAATTTCGCTTTTAATTCGCACACTGTCCGCCCCCCTCCCGCACAGCGTATGTCATCCATCGAAAGCCATCCACAACGCAACACCATTCGCCTGCAGCTCAGGCAGTGCCTGATTCTCAGGGACATGCCGCTGCAGGCGTGGCGCGAGCTCGAGCCGCTGCTGGAGATTGCCGACTTCGGCAAGGGCGACCTGCTGGTGAATCAGGGCCACAGCGCGATGGAGCAGTTCTTCATTCTGGACGGCATCCTCAAGCGCGTGGTCAGCGACCCGAAAGGCAAGGAAATGATCCTGCGTTTCGCCGCGGAGACCGATATGGACACCTCCTATGCCGCCTGGCGCCTGCGCACGCCGATGCCCTACAGCATCGTCGCCGTGACCAAGGTGCGCGTGGCCAAGCTGGCAATGCACGGCTGGGTCGGTTTTCTCGAGCGCCATTCCGATGTAAAGGCGCAGTTCGAATACGAAGTCATGAGCCTGATGTCGGAAGTCATGGCGCACACCATCACGCTGCACCTGCTCGACGCGCCCGGCCGGCTGTCGCGCTTCAAACGCAAGCACCCGGAGCTGCTCACGCGCATACCGAAAAAGGAGCTGGCGTCCTATCTCAACCTCACTCCCGAGACGCTTTCGCGCCTCAGGCAGAAGCTCGCGCGGCGCTAGGTTCTCGGAGGCCGGTTCAGGACAGGCGAAACTGCCCCGACCCGGGCAAGCGCGAGGGGAGCCACCCCCTCGCCGCGCAGGCGGCCGTCAGCGCAG
>JAAOZY010000091.1 GCA_012274205.1 Betaproteobacteria bacterium | reverse complement strand
GTATACGTGATGATAGTACGGACAGGCCGTTCGAGTGGCAGCTGTCGTATGAAGTGTCGACCGGCGGCTTGTGGCCGGAGGCGGACGCAACCCGGATGGTCCGGTGTCGACCCGCCGCAGACATGCGCGCAATGCAACTACCGCACCATGCCGGTCATCTGCCCGCCGTTCCTTGACCCTGTTTGCGAAGCAGCCTAGAGTGCACCAGTCCGTTCCGGACGGCCTTTCGCCGGGGAGGCGTGAGAGTGCATGGCGACGATTTGGCCCGATGCCTCCGTCAAGCAGCGGGCGACACTTCGGTTTGTACAGGCGATTGACTTGCGGAGTTCTCCATGAGTTTCGATTTCATCATCATCGGCGCCGGTCACAACGGCCTGGCCTGCGCCGCGTATCTGGCGAAGGCCGGCGCCACAGTCCTGGTTCTCGAGCGCAGCGCGCGCGTGGGTGGCGGCTGCCACACCGAGGAAGCGACGCTGCCGGGTTTCAAGCACAACCTTTGCTCCGTCGTGCACACGCATATCCCCACCAGCCCGGTCTATCGCGACCTGGAGCTCGAGCGCCATGGCGTGCGCTATGTTTATCCGGAATACCTGCGCGGCACCATTTTCCCCGACCACAGAAGTATCGTGATGTACCGGGAGCCGGAGAGGATGGCGGCCGAACTGGGCAAGTTCTCGGCGCGCGACGCCAGGACCTACACGCAGCTGTATGCGGACTACGCCGAGTTCATCGACTCGACCTACCTGCCCTTGATGTACTCGCCGCCCCTGCCACCCTCGCTGGAGGGCGCCGAACTGGAGAAATCCGAGGAAGGCAGGACCATGCTGCAGTGGCGTCAGAGCACGCCGGTGCAGCTGTTGAACGAACTGTTCGAGAGCGAGGAGGTGAAAGTCCATTTCCTCACGCGCATGACGGTGCTGGGCTTCCCTCCGGACCAGCATGGGCAGGGATGGATTTGCCTGTTCCGCATCCTTACCGGTGAGGCGCCCATCTGCGTCGGCGGTTCGCAGCAGCTCGCGCACGGACTGAGAAGTGTGGTCGAGGCCAGCGGTGGCGTCGTGCGCACGGGCATGGAGGTGAAGCGCATTCTCCTGAGCGGCAAGCGCGCCACCGGGATAGAAATGCAGGATGGCAGCCGCATCGAAGCCGCGAAGGCGGTGATCACCGACGTCGAGCCGAAAAAGAGTTTCCTGCGCATGGTCGGCGAAGAGTTCCTGCCGCCGGCCTTCGCCACCCGGGTGAAGAACTACCATGCGAACGGGCGCTCGCTGTTCGCCCTGCATCTGGCGCTGTCGGAGCCGCCGCAATACCTCGCCGCCGCGCAGAACGCGCCGGTGAACATGGTGTTCAGCCAGGAAATGTTCGGGGCATCGATACAGGACCAGGTGCGCGCCTATCAGGACATCGCCCGGGGCGTGCCTCCGCGCAAGGAGATGCTGCAAATCACCCTGCCTACGCTGTTCGATCCCTCGCAGGCGCCCGCAGGCAAGCACACGACGGTGGTCTGGCAATACGCACCTTACAGCGTGGCGCCCGAGGGCCCGGCGGGGTGGAAGAAGCTGAGAGACGAATATGCCGCGCACCTCCTCGATCTGTGGCAGTCCTACGCGCCGAACATTACCAAAGACAAGATCCTCGGCATGGCGATTCAGGATCCGACTGATACCGAGCGGCTGAACGACAACTTCGTCAATGGCGTCGATGTCGTGGGCGACATGACCCCCGACCAGATGGGTTATTTCAGGCCCTTCGCCGGCTGGTCCGGCTACCGATCGCCAGTCGACGGACTCTACATGTGCGGCGGCTACTGTCACCCGGGCGGAGGCGTACACGCGGGAGCGGGCTACAACGCCGCCGGCGTGATCGTGCAGGACCACAAGCTGAAGAAGTGGTGGGACCAAGATTAACAAGACGAGGGGAGACCTCCCCTCGTGCTCCCCTAATTCGGGCCGTAACAAGCTGACTTTTGTTACCGGTTCCAAGAGGTACCCATGCCGCAGCGCGAAGCTCGATTCACGGTAAACGCCCCGCCCGAGGAATTGTGGCGGTTCATACGCGACTTCGAATCCTTGTGCACCTGCATTCCCGGCGTGGAACGCATTGCCGTGGTGGACGAACGCACCGTCGACCTGACGGTGAAGGAAAAAGTCGGTGTGGTGCCCTTGATCGTCGACCTGCGGGCGCAAATCGATAGCGAGGACGCGCCGCACCGGCTGCACGCCACTGCAAGGGCCGAGCACCTGACGATGGCGATCGACGTTTCCTTGCAGGCGACCGCTGCAGGGACCGAGCTGCTCACCCTGTTCGACGTCAAGGGCGAGGGGCAGCTCAAAGCCATTGTCGATCGCCTGTTCGAGCGACGGGCGACCGAGCGCACCGCCCAGTTCGCGGACAGCCTGCAGCAACGCTTCGGTGCCGTCTCGGCTGCTGCTCCTCCTCCCGCGCAAGTACCCGGCGGATGGCTGGTCCGGCTCTGGCGGCGCCTGCTTGAGTGGTTTCGGCCGCAAGGAAGTTAGGCGTCAATTCGGCATCGCGCTGCACGCAGCTTGTATGAAGCGCAAGGAGACTCCCGCATGATCGACCCGTTTGCCTCCGCCACCGCGTTGCTCCAGGCGCTGCGCGGCAAGAAGTTTTCCTCGCTCGAGCTGACCGATCTGTACATCGGGCGCATCGAGCGCCATGACGCGAAGATCAATGTGGTGGTGGTGCGCGATTTCGAGCGCGCGCGCGCGGCGGCGCGCGCAGCCGACGCGGCGCGATCGCGCGGCGAGGAGCGGCCGCTGCTGGGCCTGCCGCTGACGCTCAAGGAATCGATCAACGTGCGCGGCCTGCCCACCTGCTGCGGCGTGGCCGCGTGGAAGGATTTCGTGTCGCAGCACGATGCGCCCGCGACGCTGCGGGTGCAGGCCGCGGGCGGCGTGCTCCTGGGCAAGACCAATATCCCTGTGGGCCTGGCCGACTGGCAGTCGGTGAACCCGGTGTACGGGCGCACCAACAATCCCTGGGACCTGGCGCGCAGCCCGGGCGGCAGTACCGGCGGCGCGGCAGCGCTGGCCGCTGGATTCAGCGCGCTCGAAGTCGGCAGCGACATCGGCGGCTCGATCCGCGTGCCGGCGGCGTTCTGCGGCGTGTACGGCCATAGACCCAGCGATACGGCGCTGCCCCGCAGTGGCCAGTTTCCGCTGCCGCCGACGCCGAATCCCGCCGTGGTCATGGGCGTGCAGGGGCCGCTGGGGCGCTCCGCCGAAGACCTCGAATTGGCGCTGGACCTGCTCGCCGGAGCGGATGTCGGCGAGGATGTGGCATGGAAGCTAGCCTTGCCGCCTGCGCGCGCCGCGCAGCTCAAGGATTTCCGCGTCGCCATCCTGCCGCCGCCGCCCTGGGTGCCGCTGGATGCGGAAATCGAAGCGGGGCTGGAGCGCGTCGCTGCGCTGCTCGGCAGCCTGGGCGCGCAGCTGCGGCGCGCGCAGCCGCCGGAAATGGGCGACTGGCGCGAGCACTACCGGCTTTACCGCCGCCTGCTGTGCGCGATGATGGCGGCGCGCGTGCCGGCGGCGGAGAGCGCGCGCTGGGCGCAAATGCAGCGCGCGGTAGGCGAGGAATTCGCGCGGGCGGCGGCGGAGGGCACCGAGGCGTCGGTCAGCGATTATTTCGGCTGGCTGCTGCAGCGCGAGAAGTTCCGCGCCGCCTGGCGCAGCTTCTTTCTCGACTGCGATATTGTCCTCGCCCCGATCACGCTGGTGCCCGCGTTTGCGCACCTCGAACTCGCCGATCCGCTGCTGGTCTCCGCCGAGTACGCCACGGTGGATATCAACGGCAAGGCCGAGCGCTATGTGAGCCAGCTGTTCCCGCCGTCGATCGCGACGCTGGCGGGCCAACCGGCGACGGCGTTTCCGATCGGGCTATCCAAAGGCGGGCTGCCGCTGGCCTTGCAGGCGATCGGTCCATATCTCGAAGACCGCACGCCCTTGCGCTTCACCGCGCTGCTGGCAAAGGAAATCGGCGGCTTCGTCGCGCCGCCTGGATTTGCCGCATAGGCTGCTCAGCCCTGAGGCTTGGCTACGGGCAGGCGCGCAAAGCCCGGCGCGCGACGCAGGTCGGCACGCAGGTATTTGCCCGGGTTCTGCGCCACGTTCCTGTAGCGCACCTCGAAGTGCAGATGCGGGCCGGTGGCACGTCCGGTTTCGCCCACGGCCGCGATGGGCTGACCGCGCCGAACCACGTCGCCCACTTTCACGTCCAGTCTGGAGCAATGGCCGTAACGCGTGATCACGCCGTCGCTGTGGTCGATTTCGACCAGATTGCCGAACTCGTGATGAAATCCTGCGTACACCACGACGCCGCTGCCGGCGGCCATGATCGGCGTGCCCACCGCCGCCACGAAATCCAGACCCTCGTGCATCGCAGACTGGCCCGTAAACGGATCGGTGCGAACCCCGAATCCGGAGCCTATCTGTGCGTCGGCCACCGGTGGCATCGACGGCAGCAGCTCCTTCCTGACGGTGTAATTGAGCACCCCGGACTCGAGCGCATCGAGGTAATCCGCGTGGAGCCCGACTTGCGCGCCTAGCCGGTCGAGCACGCTATCGAGTTCGCCCATGGACAGCCATCCGCTCGATACGTCCGGAGCGGGGCCACCTTCGCCGGGTGTCTTGTCGAAACGGAATTCTCCCGGCTTGAGGCCGGCAAGGGCGGCAATGCCCTCGGCCCTGAGATTGAGCACGGTCGTCTCGGCCTGCAGGTGGCCGATCCTGGTCGCCATCGAATCGAGCCTGGCGCTCGCGAGCGAGTGCGGCTGCTGCAGTAAGGTCGCATTCAGCAGGCCATATACCGCGGCCCCGCCCGAGTCCGCGAGCTGGCGCAAGCCGAAGTAGGTGAGCGCCGTCGCGGCCGTGATCACCAGCAAGGCCGCGCCGGCGATGGCGAACGCCAGCTGCCTGGTGGAGACCAGCACGGATCTGGTCGTGCCCGGCTTGTTCGACAATAGGATTAGCTGCATGCTCTGCCGCCTTTGTCTGGTCCAGTTTGCACCGTGCCGGCGCTGCTGCCTGCCTCAAGTGCCTGCCGGCCCCCATGTCGGGAGTGCATGGACGGTACTGCAGGCTAAGGACGAAGCCGGCGCCACATCTGCCGGCGCCGCGTGCCGGTCGGGATACGCCAATCCAGGCCCAGGCGGCCTGGCTGCCCGGATTATAAGCCATCATCGCCCGGCGTTGCGGGCGCGATTGGCCGGCGGAAAAGCCCTCAGCGGAGCGGTCAAGGGAATACTCCGCGCGGCGTGGCGTCCGACGGGTGGCGCCGCCCACCACTCGCCCGGATTTATTGGTATCGTGTTGCCAATGTCAGCGCCCGGAGCCCACCATGACCGTCTGTCCCGTAGCCTTAGTCGCCGGTTGCGACAAATGCCCGGTTTTGCGCATTTGACCGCTCAAGACCGTGCTGGGGAATTACCGGCCCGAAGCCAGGAAAGGCGCTGCGGGCAAGACCCAGGCCGCCAAGGCGCCGGAGGGTGCCCGGCCACGGAAGAACTAGGCTGCTGCTTTTCCGGGAGGATAGGGCAGTGAGCGAAATCAAGATCCGCCGCGCTCATGCGCTTGCGCCCAGGCAGGCGCGCAAGGCGGCGGAAAAAATGTCGACCAGCTTGAGCGAGGCTTTCGACATGCAGTTCGAGTGGGAAGGCGAGGTGCTGCGTTTTCGTCGCTCCGGACTGGACGGACAGCTGACGCTGGGCCACAAGGAAGTGGTAATCGATGCGGAATTAGGTTTTTTGCTGGCGATGATGAAACCGAAGATCGAACAGTCGATCCATGAAAATCTCGACCGGATATTCGGCGAGGAAGTGAAATCCAAACCGCGAAAGCACGCGCCGAAAAAGAAATGACACCGCTACCCGCGCACGGTCCGCAATCGCGCGATTCACGGGATGTGCCCCTGGGCACCGGGCGCGATGGCGTTTCGCGGCCCCATTTGCGTTCCGCCGGCAGCTAGCGCGCGCATGCGATCCCCGGTTCAACTGTTCGACATACGCGGCTACAGCCGGCTCGCGGTGGATGCGGCCATCGGCCTGACCGACCTGGTCGAGAACCTGCACCACAATATCGCCCGCCTGCCCGGGCCATTTGGCGTGGCCACACGGGAGCGCACGACCGGCATCACCGGGCTGGTGTACCGCAGCATCCGGGGAGCGACACGCCTGGTCGGCGGCGGCATCGACTTGATTCTCGCGCAGCTGGTTCCGCTCCTCAGCGAGGTGCCATCGTCGAGCGAGCGCGAAGCGCTGCTGGCGGCGCTGAACGGCGTGCTGGGCGATCACATTGCGGTCAGCGGGAACCCCTTGGCGATTCACATGCGCCTGCGCCGCAGCGGGAAGCCGCTGGAATTGACCAGCCAGGCCCTGGCCGCGGCAATCCCCGACGCAGGCGGAAAGATCCTGCTGCTCGCGCATGGCTTGTGCATGAATGACCTGCAATGGTTGCGCAAGGGGCACGACCACGGAGCGGCGCTGGCTGCCGATGCCGGTTTCACGCCGGTGTACCTGCATTACAACAGCGGCCTGCACGTCTCGATCAATGGCCGCGCGTTCGCCGCACTGATCGAGGTTCTGCTGCACGCCTGGCCGGTGCCGGCAAAGCAGCTGGTGATCGTCGGGCACAGCATGGGCGGCCTGATCGCCCGCAGCGCCTGCCACTACGCCGGGCTCGAGGGCTACGATTGGCTGCGGCGCCTGCGTAAGATCGTGTTCCTGGGCACGCCGCATCATGGCGCGCCGCTGGAGCGCGGCGGCAACTGGGCGGATGTCATTCTGGGCGCCAGCCCGTACTCGGCCGCCTTCGCCCGCCTCGGGAAGATACGCAGCGCCGGCATTACCGACCTGCGCTACGGCAGCCTGGTGGACGAGGACTGGAAGCGGCGCGACCGTTTCGCGCGATCGAATGACAAGCGCCGCGCAGTGCCGCTGCCGCAAGCGGTGCAGTGCTATGCGATTGGCGTTTCCATCGCGAAGGGCGCCCGCCCCCCCGGCAAGCCGGTGCCCGGCGACGGCATCGTCCCGCTGCTGAGTGCGCTCGGTCAGCACGTGAATCCCGCCATGGACCTCGGCGTTCCGCAGGAGCGGCAGTGGGTCGGGTATGGCATGAATCACCTCGATCTGCTCGACCGCAACGAGGTATACGCGCAGTTGCGCGAGTGGCTGTGAGCTCAAGTGCTCGGCTACAATGATGCGGAGACCGGCGCCCGAGGCGCCGCCGCAATCCCTCTGCCAATGACCGCAGGAGATCATTCATGAGCCCGGCACCACGCGCGCGCCGCGCAAAGTCAGCTCGCCCGCGGCGCGAGGCGGCCGCGGCGCCAAAGGCCGCCGCTGCGTCGGGCGCCTCGCCGCTGCTGAGAATCGCGCGCGAACTGCGTCACTGGACCGGCACCGTGCTTGGCGTCGCCGCCGGCGCAACCGACCTGTCGCTGAGCTTCGTGCAGGCGCGGGTACGCGACCCGCGGCGGCGGGCGGCGATCGCCGCGGCCGGCTCGATGTTGCGCAGGGCGCGGGAGTCGGCCGGCATCACGACGCGCGAACTCGGTCGCGCAATCGACCTTGGCGACGCGGAACTGCTGCAGGAAGCCGAACTTGGCAAAGCGGTGTTGCCGTTCGAGGTGATCCTGCGCCTGGCGGGCGTGCTGGGCCGGCACGACCCCGTGACCTTCGTGATGAAGCTGACGCGCTCCTACTACCCGCGGCTGTGGAAGGCGCTCGACGAGCTCGGCATCGGCCGCCTCGCGGTGCAGATGGGGCGCGAACGCGAACTGGCCAACCTTTACCGCGGCAATGATGTCGCGCGCAGTCTCTCCGACGAGGAATTCAACGCCGTGCTCGATTTCGTCAAGACCGGCTTCGACATGGCTGTGCTGTTTCACGGTACGACGGTGGGCAAGCTCGCGACCCGACGCTCCGCGCGCGGCAAGGCGTGAACCTCGTGCCAACAGCCGGCGCGGGCAGGGCGCGATGCGTCTGCCGCAGGACCTCAAGCAGCACTTGTCGCATCCCCCGCCAAGTGTGAGAATACATACGAGTGCGAGCAACGACAAAAACTACATGAAACCCTTGAGCGGACTCGACGGCGCGTTTCTGAGCCTGGAAACCCCGGCCACCCCGATGCATGTCGGCTCGCTGCATCTGTTTCAGGTTCCACCCGGCTATCGCAGGGATTTTCGCAATGCGATCAAGAAGATGATCGCTTCGCGCCTGCACCTGGCGCCGGTCTTCCGCCGCCGCCTGGCGGCGATGCCGCTGCGCTTCGCCAATCCGGTCTGGATCGACGAGGGTGTCGATCTCGATTACCACATCCGCCGTATTGATCTGCCGCCACCGGGAAGCTGGCAGCAGCTGCAGGACTGTGTCGG